>JAHEBG010000073.1 GCA_024642445.1 Gammaproteobacteria bacterium
TTTTGCGGTAGCTTCGCCCACATCTCGGATACCGAGCGCAAACAGTAATCGCTCCAAGCGGGCAGACCGGCTGTTAGCAATGGCCTGAATTAGGTTTTCCGCCCACTTGCTGGCAATTTTGCCGGCTTTCACGGTTTCCGGAATGACGCCGGCTGCAGCATCAGAACGCTGTTTCATTTCCAGAAAGTCTTCGAGCTTCAGCTTGTACAGATCCGCTACCGTAGCCACATAACCAAACTCGACCAGGCTATCGATATATTGCTCGCCCAATCCATCGATATCCATGGCACGCCGCGAAGCGAAATGAATCAACGCCTGCTTACGCTGTGCCGGGCAAAACAAACCACCGGTACAGCGTGAGACCACCTCCCCTTCATCCCTTACGATTTCCGAACCGCAGATCGGGCAAGACGACGGCATACACCAGGGCGCGACAGCCGACTGTCTGCTTTCATGCAGTACGCGAACAACCTCAGGTATGACATCACCGGCACGGCGTACGATTACGGTATCGCCCACGCGAACATCCAATCGGGCCACCTGATCGGCATTGTGAAGCGTGGCATTGGTCACCACTACACCAGCAACCTGTACTGGTTGCAAGCGTGCAACAGGGGTAATGGCCCCGGTGCGCCCCACCTGCACTTCAATGGCATCCACCACCGTCATTTCCTCTTGAGCGGGGTATTTGTGGGCTAAGGCCCAGCGTGGGGCGCGCGACACAAAACCCATGGCACGCTGCTGGTCAAATCGGTCAAGCTTGTATACGGAGCCGTCGATATCGTAGGGCAATTGCTCACGTTTACTACCCAATGCCCGATAGTAGGCTAACAAACCGCTCAAACCTTGCGCGGTCGAGGCTTCAGGACATATTGGAATACCCAGGCCCTTTAGCCAATGCAGGGATTGACTATGCGACAGAATCTCTTCCGGCAATTCGGAAATCTCACCTAAAGCGTAGGCGTAAAAACTCAGCGGACGGCGCGCGGTGACAGCGGGATCCAGTTGCCGCAGTGACCCTGCAGCGCCATTTCTCGGATTGGCCAAGGTTTTCTCGCCTCGAGACAAGGCGTCCGCGTTGAAAGCATCGAAATCGGCTTTCGGCATGAAAACTTCACCCCGAACTTCCAATACTTCCGGTACCGTTCCACGCAGTTTCAGGGGTATGCATTTAACCGTACGTAAATTGGCGGTAACATCTTCGCCGGAGCTGCCATCACCGCGCGTAGCGCCCCGCTCGAACAAGCCATCTACATAGCGCAGACTGATTGCCAGCCCATCGAGCTTCGGCTCTGCCGAAAAAAATGGATTGTTATCGCCGGTTTCTTTACAGATACGTGCCACGAAATCTTCAACTTCTTCATTGCTGAAGGCATTGCCGAGCGACAACATTGGCATTGCATGCTGTACTTGGGAAAAGCCCGATTCCGGTCGACTGCCAACACGTTGCGTAGGCGAATTAGGGTCGACCCATTCGGGATTCTCCTGTTCAAGTCTTTGCAGTTCACGGAACATCCGGTCCCATTCGGCATCCGGCAGGTCGGCATCGTCCAAAACGTAATACCGGTAATTGGCCTCCTCAAGGCGCAGCTGAATTTCCCGCATGCGTTCTTTCGACGCTTGCATATCAGCGGCCCGGCTTGATCTGCTGCCGTTCTTTCTCGCGATCAAAGCTCCGCAATTCTTCCTTGATGTGCAGAATACGCTGGCGGCCTAGGGCATTTCGGTCAGAATCGAGCAAAACTGCATCCAGAAGTTGCGCCATACGCTCGGCTATAGGCAACATGGTCTCCCAGGCACGCACTGCAGTGACCGGCCCGGGCAGTGTCATGAAGAAACTGACCCCAGGTGTTTGCAGCTGGTCAATCTGCCGCAGGTCAAAATACCCGGGCTGGATAACATTGGCCATGCTGAACACCGGCTCAGTGGAACCCGAGCCTTCGGCAAGCCGGTGATAGACCTGATGATGGCCATAAACCAGGCCGACTTTTTCGGTAGCCAATACCAACTGAGCACCTGAAATCATCTGCCCGCTTTTTGCCGCCAGATAGAGCATGACCAGCTTTTCGTATTGGTCGGTACGGCGTTTGCCGATGCTGCTTTCCGCTACGGCTGCTGTTTTGGAACCCTTCGCAGCAACGGAGTTGAGTGTCGCTTCATCAGCACCTGCCTCGAACTCCATACGACCCTGCTCGGTGAATTCACTGGTCTGATCTACGGGCTTCTCTTTGCGCAACACATCTTGAAGCGGCACGCTACCGGGCTCACTGCGCACGGCGGAATTCTTGCCTGGGCGAGAAGGCTTGCGGTTATTATTGAATACGATGAAGGCTATCAGTACAAGAAACGCCAGACCGATGATGATCCGAAGCAGATTTTCGTCACTCAATCCTGCAATCATGCCTTTCTCCTTATGCCACGCCAGCCAGTCGGGTGGCTTCGGCCAAATCAACCGAAACCATTCGGCTTACACCCGGTTCACGCATGGTAACGCCCGAGAGCTGCTTGGCTGACTCCATGGTGGCTTTATTGTGTGTCACGAAAAGGAACTGTACCGATTCGCTCATTTCGGTGACCATACTGCTGAAACGTCCCACATTGGCCTCATCAAGTGGCGCATCGACTTCGTCAAGCAAACAGAACGGCGATGGGTTCAGTTTGAATATCGCGAAAACCAGCGAAACTGCGGTCAGAGCTTTTTCACCGCCCGACAGCAGGGTAATGTTTGATACGCGTTTGCCCGGCGGCCTCGCCATAATCGCGACACCGGTATCAAGCAGGTCTTCGCCGGTCAATTCAAGATAGGCATGACCGCCACCGAAAAGTCTCGGGAAAAGATCCTGCACTCCGGCATTTACCCTATCGAAGGTTTCCTTGAAGCGACCGCGGGTTTCACGGTCGATTTTACGGATTGCCTCTTCAAGTGTATCCAGCGCCTGGGTCAGGTCGTCATTCTGGGCATCAAGGTAGTTTTTACGTTCGCTTTGTTCACCGAACTCCTGAATGGCCGCCAGATTGACCGGTTCCAAGCGACGCATCTTGGCATCAATATCAAGCAAGGTCTTAGCCCATTGGTCGGGATTGAACTGCTCTGCCAAGGAAGCCAGTACGCTATCGATGTCCTGCCCAGCCTGCTCGACTGCGGCTTTCAATTGATCTGCTCGAATAGCAACTGCCTGTTCGTTGAGTTTGACGGCGCTGATTTTTTCTCGCTGGTTCAGGGCCTGAGCATCGCTCTGCTGACGCTGCTGCTCGTATTTACGCAATTCAGCATCAACCCCATCAAGCGCAGAGCGTGCCGATGAAAGATCGCGATCAAAAACCACCCGCAGATCGAGAATGCCCTGACGCTCGCCGGTAAGTTTCTCAATAGGATTATCGCCCTGTGCAAGTTGGGCATCCAGTGCTTCACTGCGCTCATTTAGTTGTTTTTGCTGGTCCTGCAAGCGCTGTATGGATTGCTCAAGACCTGATTTTGCCGTCTTCTGGGATTGAATGGAGACGGCCAGTTGCTGACTGGCTCCGGCGTGTTCACGCTGCTGTTGGCGTGCCATATCATGGGCATCCGTCAGGGTTTTACGCTGTGATTCCAGCGCGGCGCGTTGTTGTTCAAACTCAGCCATTGAATCGGTTGCCTGTTGCAAGCGGGAACGCGATTCGTTGATTTGAACCAAAGACTCTTCCAACGTTTTGGCGGCCTGTTGCAACTCGCTGTTGATCAGGTCCATGCGGCTCTGTGCCGACTGCAGTTTTCCCTGTACACCTTGGATCTGGCCTGACAATTCGGATACGCTGCGGTGCGCAAGATACAGGCCGCGCTGTGCTTCTTCGCGAACCTGTTCCGCCTGCAAAACTTGTGCCTTCATCTCGGCAAGTTCGGCTTCGAGATTTTTCTCATTCGCAGCAAACGTCGCAATTTCTGCCCGTAAAGACTTGATTTCGGCTTCACGCTGCAGCGCCCCCTGCTGGGCATGACCCGAACGCATGACCTTTACGAAGCCGGAGGACAGCCATTCACCTTGAGCGGTAATGACCGACTCATGGGCCTGCAGATTGGCCAGCATATTCTGTGCCTGCGAAAGGCTATCGGCAGTGTGGATTCTGGACAGATACTCGCGTATGGCGGCAGGTCCTTCAACCTTCGAAGCCAAACTGCCGGAAGCCGCGGAAACTGGACCGACGTTTTGCTTGATCAGCGCCATATGCCCTTGGCTGATGCCAGCCAACTCATCAAGAAAGTGTGCTGGGTCGTCAACGGCAACCGCCTCGAGCAGCTCGCTTAACACTGACTCTACGGCGAACTCCCAACCCGGCTGTACGGTAATCAGTTCACCCAGGCGCGGGCTGCTCTGTAAGCCCTGCTGCTCCAACCACAGATTGCTCTGTTTATTTTCCTGACCCAAAGCTGCATGCTGCAAGGCCTCAAGGGATGCAAGCCGACCACGCGCCGTTTCGAATTGTTTTCGCACATCGGACAATGCCGTCTGTTGTAAGCGCTGTCGCTCCAGCAAAGCCTGTTGTTCGTTTTTACGCAACTCAAGATCCAATCCGAGCTTATCCAAACCGTCGCGCTGGCTGCTGTGGCTGCTTTGCAACGCATTCAACCCCGATTGAATCGCATCGGGATCGAGCTGTTGGCGTTCCGCCTGCAAGGCATCGGCGCGTCGGTTCAATTCCATGCCCTGTTTCTCAAGGTATTCGATTTTTGTACGCTCGACTTCCGCCCAGCGATTGGCTTCAGCCTGTGCTTTGAGGCAGGCGTCCCATTTCACCTGCCACTCTTGCAGATGAAGTTCGGCTTCGGCCAAACGGGCTTGTTTCTGCTCTTGCTCTGCAGCCAGCTCTTCCCATTTCGGTTCAAGCATCTGGATTTCGGATTCAACGGCGGCCAATCGCTGCTGATCTTCCTGCAAGTGCCGATCAATCTGCTCGGAAGCCTGGCCGGCTTCGGACCGTGCCGTTTCTAGACGTTGTTTCAATTCACGCTGGTGCTGGATCTGTTGTTCAATGCGCGCCAATTCGGCACTGACACGGTAGCCTTCCGCCTGGACTTTGGCCAAGGACTCACTCGCATCAATATGCTGGCTTCGGCACAGTTCAATCTGGGCTTCGGCATGGCGCTGATCCGACAACAGCTTTTGCAGCTGTATTTCACCCTCACGCAATGCCTCTTGATGGGTCTTCAGTTCTTTGCCAAGGCGCTGGTAATCCATGGCCTTCAACTGTGCATCTTTTTCGGCACGCTCAACCTGCAGCAACTGATATTGTTCTGCCGCTTTGGCTTGCTTCTTAAGGTGTTCCAGTTGCTTGTCGATTTCTTCGCGTAGATCGTTCAAACGATCAAGATTCTCGCGGGTGCCTTTGATTCGGGACTCGGTTTCCTTACGGCGCTCTTTGTATTTCGAAATACCGGCCGCTTCCTCTAGATATACACGTAAATCTTCGGGCTTGGCCTCAATAATCTGGCCAATCATGCCTTGTTCGATGATGGAGTAGCTGCGCGGACCCAGTCCGGTACCCAGAAAAAGATCGGTAATATCCCGTCTGCGGCAACGTGCGCCGTTGAGATAATAAATGGATTGACCATCTCGACTGACCGAACGTTTGACCGAAATTTCGGTAAAACGGGCGAATTCACCGCCAATATTGCCTTCGCTGTTGTCGAAAATCAATTCAACCGTGGCCTGACTGACCGGTTTTCGGGTAGAAGAACCCGAGAAGATTACGTCAGTCAAAGCATCACCGCGCAGACGCGAGGCCGAACTTTCACCCATCACCCAGCGAATAGCATCAATAATGTTCGACTTACCACAACCGTTGGGACCAACGATGCCGGTCATATTGGTGGGTAAATGAAACACCGTTGGATCAACGAATGATTTAAAGCCGGCAAGTTTGATGGTAGAAAGGCGCATGGGGGTTTGTTGTCATCGACTGAAGTGACGGCACAAACCGCCAATGGTTGTAAACTTCCTCAACAATGTGCTATAAGATATTGATTTAAATATATTTATAGCATTTTTCAAGGCGTGATGAACAGTATAACGCGAGACGCCTGTGAGAGCGATAGCCGAAACGGTTTTTTTTCAATATACCGGCTACAGTTCGTCTGGACTATGCGCCCGAATGGCCAAGGCATGGATATCGGTTTCCAGCAAGTCCTCAAGTGCGGCATATATGCATTTATGGCGCTGCAAAGCCGAGAGCCCTTTGAATTGGGCTGAAATCAGGAATACGCTGAAATGGCCACGGCCGTCGCGGGCGCCGGCATGGCCCGCATGGGCTTGGCTGTCATCCTTGATTTCGAGCGACAGCGG
>JAHEBG010000074.1 GCA_024642445.1 Gammaproteobacteria bacterium
GCGCACTGATCAGCGGTGTGCTTCGTTGTAGGCGCGATAATCCGCCCGTAACAATTCCTGAAAATGATGCAGGGCGTTTTCACGCAGAGGATTTAAGCGCCCGGCCACATACGAGCCGCTGTCCAAGCCCCTTTGCACGTCTTCGCAAATGCGCACGTCTTCGTCTTGCACCACATCTGAAAACTCCATGTCGCGGATGCGGCGTGCATCGTCGGCATCGCCTTTTCTGGCGGCATAGAAGAAATCGAATTCCACGCGGCAGCGATTGTTCGGCAATGGCAATACGCGGTTGGTCTGCAAACGGCCGGGCAGGATGTTCAGCATGGTGTTGGGGTACATGAAGTAATACAGGGCTTCACCGCTGCCGTAAAGATCGTCGCCGCTTTCCAGTGGGCTGAACTGCAGTGAATGCCAGGCGTGGGTTTCGGTGACGTAACTGCGGTAATCCAGCAATTTGTTGAGCTCCGGATGCACATGCGGCACATGGTAGCCTTCCAGATAATTGTCGATGTAGGTCTTCCAGTTGCAATCGATGTCGTAGCTCAGATGCTGATGGAATTGCAGGTCTTGCAGGCGATGGCCGCTGATGGCTAGGCGTTCGGCAATGCCGGCAATGAAGGCTTCGAACTCCGGCGGGTTGCCGTCGGCGGCGAATATCAGGCCTTCGAATTCACGCACCTGCAACGACGGCAGGCGGATATCCTTGATGTCGAAATCCGCCACATCTTTCATTTCAGTGGCAGTGCGCAGAGTGCCATCCAAGTTGTAGGTCCATCCGTGGTAGCGGCAACGCAGTTGCTTGGCGCCCTTGCCGGCACATTGTGCCAACGGCCCTGCGCGATGTCGGCAGACATTGTGGTAGCCGCGCAGGCCTTCACCGGTGCGAATGACAATAATCGGCAACTGCCCCAGATGGGTTACCGTGTAGTCGCCTTCATCGGTTAATTGCGAGGCATGGCAGACGTATTGCCAATGCTGGCCGAATACGCTGCTTTGCTCCATGCCGGCAACGGCATCACCGCGGTAATAGACCGCCGGCAATGCAGTTGCCGTAGCCAGTGGTTGTGCTGCCAACTCTGCAGTCATGTTCAGATTTCCGGTGCCTGCCATCCGCACTGCTTGCCTTCATTCTGGGCTTTCAGCCAGGTTTGCAAGGGTGCGAAATATTCCAGAACCGCGGAGCCGTCCATTTCTTCCTTGCCGGTCAGTTCTTTCATGGTTTGCTGCCACGGCTGGCTGGCGCCTTTGCCGAGCATGGCCCAGTAGCGTTTGCCGGCTTCGGGGTTGTTGGCGAAATTGCACTGGTACAACGGCCCTTTGAAACCGGAGGCATCGCACAGGGATTTGTAGAATTGGAACTGCAATACGTGCGACAGGAAATAACGGGTGTACGGCGTATTGCCAGGCACATGGTATTTCGCACCGGCGTCGAAGAATTCTTCGCCACGGGCTGTTGCCGGCGCCACGCCCTGGTATTTGGCTTTCAGATCCCACCAGGCTTTATTGTACTGCTCGGGTTTGATCGAGCCGTCGAAAACGCCCCAGCGCCAGCGGTCGATCATCAACCCGAACGGCAGGAACGCGACTTTCTGCAATGCCATACGCATCTGTGCATTGATGGTGGCTTCATCACTGACCGCCGGCGTATCCACCAGACCTTTGCTGTTCAGATATTCCGGCGTCATTGACAGCACGATGGTATCGCCGATGGCTTCATGGAAGCCGTCGTTGGCACCGTTCTGGAACAAGGCCGGTGATTGCTGGTACGCCAGATAGTAATAAATGTGGCCCAGCTCGTGGTAGATGGTGGTGTAGGAATCTTCATCGGGCTTGATGCACATCTTGATGCGAACGTCACCGTCCATGGTCATCGGCCATGCGCTGGCATGGCAGACCACGTCACGGTCACGCGGCTGGATGAATTGCGTCTTCTGCCAGAACGATTCCGGCAATTTCGGCATGCCAAGGCTGACGTAAAAGCCTTCGGCTTCTTTCATCATCGCCTTGGCCTGCGCCAAATTGGCAGCCCGGCCGATTTCAACATTCTCTTCGGCGTTCGGTTGGCGGCCGTTGCTTTTGACGAAATCGGTTACCAAGCCGATGTACTTGCTGTTGCGTTGTTTTTCCAAGGCCGAGGTGATGTCAAGTTTGGGAACGCCGTTGTACGGCTGCAGCAACGGCCAGAGATTACCCCAATCCTGTTGCCAGAGATTGCCGGTAAGGTGTGCCGGAATCATACCGTTGACTTCACCCTTGGTGCCGTAATGCGCCACCAATTTGTTTTTGGTATAGCACTGCAGCTGATCGTACAAGGGTTTGACCTGACCCCATAGGCGGTCGGTTTCCACCTGGAAATCGGCCGGCTTCATGTCGTAACCGCTGCGCCACAGTTCACCGGTATTGGCGAAGCCCTGGTCTTTGGCGCCGATATTGTTGAGCTCCACGAAACGCTGGTATTTCTTGCGCATAGGAACGGAAATGGTATGCCAGCCTTGCCAGGCTTCCAGCTGTTGTTCGTAACTTTTATTGGGAATATCGGCAAGTATGTCTTCAATCTGGCCGATATCCTGGCAGCTGGCCGGGTTCTTGGGGTCTTTGCAGTATTTGCCGGCGCCGTATTCGCCGTTGAGTTTGGTGCCGATTTCGGTGAGTTCGGCCAATAACTTGGCATCTTTCGGCGGTGGCACGGTAATACCCAGCTTCAACAGTTTCAGAGCGCGTGCGGTTTCCGGCGACAAGGTCTGGCCATCGTAGCGTTTGGCCTGTTCGGCATAGACGCCGAGCTTACCCAAAGCGCGTTCGTTGGCTTTCGAGGCCAGTAACTGCGAATCGTCATTGATGTCGGTTTCCGACAACCACTGGGCGGCGGACATCTCGATATAGTCTTGGCGCATTTCGGTATTGACCCGGGCCACGAACTGATCGGCAGTTTCATTGGCGGTATCGGTGCCGGTGATGTTGCCCGATTTGGGACTGCATGCCGCAAGGCCGAGCAAGGCGGCGCTGACGGCCAGGGAAAGGAATTGGCGTTGCAGGTTCATGGTGCGCTCCGGAATTTAGAGTAAACCCCGATGATATCAGGCTTCCAGCGCCAGCTGAAGTGCACACACTGGTGGCGGTAGCGGAAACAGCTTCCGCTCCCGTAAAAACGCCAACGCATCGTCCGCATCCTGGATGAACCAGGCTTTTGCCGAACCCAGCCGAAAGCTGTAGCCCCAGCGGTCCATGTCCTGGCAAGCACGTTCAAAACCGAAGCCGGGCAGGCAATCCGACAACAGCAGCTGCAGATAGCAGGTGGCATCTTCCTCGGCCACCGAGTCGGTGGCATCGGTGTGCACCAATGCACGGCGCTCGGCCGGCATCACGATTAAATGGCAAGCCTCATGCAATAGCGAATGCAAGGGGGTGTCCTGCCGGGCATACACTCGGCTACCGATCAAACCCGCTTCGCATTCACCCCAAAAGCTGCCGGGAATGGCTTCGCCATCGGCTACCAATTCCAGCTGCAAGCAAAACAGGCCCAGCAAATGCCGGGCCTGATCGATATCGATATCGCGCAAACGCACGACAGGTGCATCGGCTTCAAAAGCCATGACTCAGTTTTTGTCGGGCAAAGCGATCTGGATATCCAGAACTTCCTGGATGCCGTCCTTGTCCTTCTCGAAATTGACCTTGACGGCCTCTTCGTTGACCTGAACGTATTTTTTAATCACCTCCAACAGTTCGCTGCGCAGGCGCGGCATGTAATCCGGGGCGCTGGCATCGCGGCGGCTTTGGCTGACCAGAATCTGAAGGCGGTTCTTGGCGGTCGAAGCCGAAGTCGGTTTGCTGTCGAGTTTTTCGAGTTGTTCGATGATGTTGCGTAACAATCCCATAATCAAGCTCCAAAAATCTTCGAGAAAAAGCCTTTTTTCTCAACGGTGGTGAAACGCATCGGGCGTTGCTCGCCCAGGATGCGCGCGACGGCGTCGGTGTAGGCCTGGCCGGCCTGCGATTCCTCGTCGAGGATGACCGGGTTGCCCGAGTTCGACGATTGCAGGACTTCAGGTGCTTCCGGAATCACGCCCACCACTTTCAGGCCGAGAATTTCTTCCACATCGGCGATTGACAGCATTTCACCTTTTTCAACACGGGCCGGGTTGTAACGGGTCAACAACAGGTGCTCGGTAATGTGCTCTCCGGCTTCTGCTTTCTGGGTCTTGGAAGCCAGCAGGCCAAGGATTCGGTCGGAATCGCGCACCGAGGATACTTCCGGGTTGACCACGACAACGGCGCGGTCTGCGTAGTACATGGCCAGAAATGCGCCTTTTTCAATGCCGGCCGGCGAGTCGCACAGGATGTAATCGAAACCGTCTGCAGCCAGATCATTCAATACTTTTTTCACGCCCTCGGTGGTCAGAGCGTCTTTGTCGCGTGTTTGCGAGGCCGCCAAAACAAACAAATTATCGAAGCGCTTATCTTTGATCAGGGCTTGCTTGAGATTGGCTTCACCGTGCACGACATTGACGAAGTCGTACACCACGCGTCGTTCGCAGCCCATGATCAGGTCGAGATTACGCAGGCCCACGTCGAAATCGATCACTACGGTTTTTTTACCGGCCTTGGCCAATCCGCAGGCAATGCTGGCGCTGGACGTGGTCTTGCCTACGCCGCCTTTTCCCGATGTCACCACGATAATTTCAGCCAAAACGGTTCTCCTTTAGTTCTTGTTCGGTGGGTGCTTATGCTAATGCTTCAATTTGCAACTGGTCGTCGTCGAGCCATATCTGTACGGCTTTGCCGAGCAGTTGTTTGGGGATCTCGTCCAACACTTTATAGGTGCCGGCAATGGCTACCAATTCGGCGTTAAATTCACGGCAGAAGATGCGGGCTTTGGCATTGCCGGATGCACCGGCCAAAGCGCGTCCACGCAGAGCGCCATAGATGTGTATCGAGCCGTCGGCGATGGCTTCGGCGCCGGCGCCAACCGTGGCGCAGACCGTCAGGTCGCGGCCGGCGGCATACACCTGTTGTCCGGAACGCAATGGCTGCGTTTGCAACATGCCAACCTCGCCAGCAGTTTTGATCTCAACCGGGGCCGGCACCGGATCGGCGACGCGTGCCACTTCGGTTGTCGGTGGGGTATCGCGCTCGAACGAGGAACGGAATTTGGCCAGCAAAGGCAGGCCGACATTTTCGGCCAGTTTCTCGATCGCAGGTGTTCCATAGGCGATGGCCACCGGATGTATGCCTGTGCAGCGCAAGGCATCAATCAGGGCATCAACGGTTTCTACGCTAGGGCAGGCTGATAGGAAGCTGAAATCCAGAATAACGGCGGCACTCTGAAACAGTTTCGGTGCACGTTCAACCCGCTCGCGCATCTCTTCGGCCAGCTTGCCGATATCAAGGGTTTGAATGCGCAGGTTGGCGATACCCACTTGGCCGAATTTTACTTCACCGCATTGTTCGTAGTTGACCGCATTCGAAGGCATATCAGGTACCGGTGGCTCGGTTGGGCGTGCTTGCCGGCAGCTTGCGCTCCTGAAGCCATGGCAGAGGGGGCAGTTCATTGCCGTAGGTGGCTTTTACATAAGGATAGCTGCACAGATCCTTGTACAGCATGATCGCGCGCAACGGAGAATCCGGCAACTGATGCTGGCCGACCTCATGAAAACCGAAGCTGCCATGGAACAAAAGGGCGGGGTGCGTGCTTTCTTCCATGAACACTTCGGCAACGATGGCCGGCGCGCGTAATTCGGCAAAGCTCATCACATCGGCATAGAACAGCCTGCCGGTTCCGGCACTGCGTTGGCTGTTGGCAATGACAATGCGGTCAACGTAGACAAAGTCATCGTAGCGTTCTTTAAACCACTGGAAGTTGGTGCTGTCGTAGTCAAGGTCACGGCTAAGCGCCACCAGGAAGCCCACCAGGCATTCGTCCGACTCGGCTACCCGGAAATAATCCGCATGTTTCCAGAAAAATTGAATCTGCGCTTTGTTTACCGGCAGGATACCGCTGCCTGCGGCATTGTTCATGGCCAAGATGGCATCCAGTTCGTGCTCTAGCACGTCTCGGATAGTAATCGACATCAGTTGCTCCAGATACTAAGGGCCCGTCGTTGGCCTAAGCGGTGAATTATCGCATGGAGTTCTTAGACTGCGTTAGAGTTTTTACGCAAAAGTTTCCGAGGGATGACTTCTGGCGGATTCCAAGTGCTTGATATACGGGTATGATGCGGTTATGAGTACGCGATTCAACCACCAGCATTTATTGCGTTATGCCGGCCTGTTTACCTGGGCCATGGTCGGTATCCCATTGATTTATGCCTG
>JAHEBG010000075.1 GCA_024642445.1 Gammaproteobacteria bacterium
GGCACGGTATACCATGCGCGCCTGTTCGACTCCCGATTATCTTGGCAGTTCAATCTTCGGCAACGCCTGCGTTTGGCCGTGCAATACGGCACCACCGATTTTGATTTGGCACTGAATCCCGGAGCAACCGACCGAGAAGTGTCTGATATCGGCACCCAGCTGGTGTATTCCTACAAAATCAATCCGCGTACGGTTTTTTACGCCGGCTACAGCGACGGCTACTTTGGCAGCGATAGCGTCGATACCTTCCAAACCAACCGATCCCTATTTCTGAAGTTCGGCTATGCCTGGCAACCCTGACCGTTCATGACTTGAAACATGAGCCGCCTTCGGGCGGCTTTTCATTGGCTGATGCGCATCACGCCGTTGGCACTGTTTAACTTGAATTTTCCCAATACACTCATGCCAAGCAGGTTGGTTTCACTGTTCGGGTTCAATGATACCGTGGCATTGTAGATTACATGCGGTCCAATGCGTAGCTCGCGCACGGTTCCGAAGCAGGCATCAATGATGCCGTTGGCGGTATTGACCTTGGCCATGCTGCAGTTGCTGATCTGGACTTTTCCCATTGCCGGCTTACCCAGCATGGTCACGGTTGCGCCGGTATCTATAACGAATCGGATGGGCACGCCGTCTACCGTGCTGTCGGCATAATAATGGCCATCGGCTTGCACACGCAATTCCAATACCCCATTGCTTTCAATCTGCATTGCCGGTGCCTCCGCATTCCCGGCAGCCGCATCCTGAAGGAATACCTGAAAATCCAGTGCGCCATTGCCCTTGCTCTGTAGGCTGAGTTGCATGGGATTATCCGCCACAACACTGAATGTATGGTCAAGCTTCACCATCTGGCCATCGCTGTAACCGGACTTGGCATTGCACCATTGGGTGCCAGCAACGAACAACAATTCGTAATTGCCACTGGCCACTTCCAAGGCCGCTTTTTGCTTGGCTTTCAGAAACACGGCGTATATCGGCTTGATGCTTTTCGGTTCGGTGAAATACACAAGTACATCATGGTCATGCGCATTCTCAAACGCGACTTTAACCGGGCTACCGCCCGGCCCGGCCGCTTCGGGAAAAAAGGTGCGCTGCCCGTTATCCGGTGCAAAGCGGTCACAGGCAGGCTGGGTAGGCACGGGAATGGGACGCTCCATGCGCTGTGTCGGTGGCAGCTGCGCCGAGTCCGTAATTAACTCGGGTGTGCTGACAACGTTGCTGGGCTGCAGATTACGATAGCCAAAAAACAGCAACGGCAATAACAGCAATAACCAGATGGGCGAAGGGCCCGTCTGCTTCGGATTGGCGGGCTCGTAATTCTGAACCGGTATAGATGCATTGCCTTCAGGTGCTGGCGGTGTGCGTGCTTTGGCGCTTTCCAGCATTCGTTGCAGCAGCGTTTTCAGATCGTCGTAAAATACTTCGCCGTCGCTGATCGACAGCCAGCATCCATCACGCTCGAGGTATTCACTGGCCTGGTCGCCACCGGCTAACCATAGTTGCTGTCTGTCGGCATTGTAGTTGATCAGCACACGCTGGCCGTCAGGCAACTGCATCCGGCAAAGGTGCCCTTGCCATTGCACAGCAATAGCATCGCCGAACTGTGCCAGCAATGCCTGTAAGGCGCTGTGCATTTCCGTCGGAAATCCGTGCTGGGCGTTAGAATCCATTAATAGGCGAACCTGAAACCGCTACCTTTTCAGTGTAACGCAGAGTGACTTGTCCGAGTGCCGTCTTATCCGTGATAATGTGGCTTCAGTCTACTCTTCGAGCACAGCCATGAACCCGTATTTACGCAATGCCTTGTGTCTGGCCATCGGTTTATACAGCAGCAATGCGCTGGCCTGGGGCGCAACAGGGCATCGCACGGTAGCGCTGGTGGCCGAACAGCATATGAGCCCTTCGGCGCTGAAGAACGCCCATCGTTTATTGGATGGCCAGACTCTGCCCTCGGTTGCCATGTGGGCCGATGAAATCCGTTCAGACCCCGACAAATACCGGCATACCTTCAACTGGCATTACACCACCTGGAATGATGATCAAGACCACTGGCATGCCGGACAAGAAACCGACAACAGCGGTTTTCTGTTAACCCAACTGCAAAAACAACTGGATTTGGTAAAAAATCGGAACGCCAGCCGCAGCGAAAGGCAACAGGCACTGCGCTTCGTCATTCATTTGATGGGCGATTTGCACCAACCGCTGCATGTGGGTGGCGGCAACGATGCCGGCGGCAATACCTGCCGTGTCACCTGGCATGGCGAACCCAGCAATCTGCACACGGTATGGGACAGCGACATGCTCAACGAAACCCATTTGAGTTATACCGAATTGGCAGCGTTCGTGAGCCTTGCTCGTACGCCTGAACAAACACGGCTTTGGCAGAGCCAAGGCTTCGAACAATGGTCACTGGAATCCAAGACCCTGCGCAGCAGAATTTATCCTGCCGAAGTGAAACAACCCTTGGCACCGGTCACCTATCTGACCTATTGCGGCAGAAACATAGCCGCCGAAGCCATGCCAAAACTGGGTTACGAGTACAGCTACGAATATCTGCCAGAAGCTTACCAGCGCTTGTATCAGGCCGGAATACGCCTGGCAAAAGTACTCAACGAAACCCTCTAATTTCAGGCCAGTGTTTTTTTGAAAAGATTTACAGTACGGCTCCAGGCCAATTCCGCCGATGCCTTATCGTAACGCGCAGCATTACTGTCGTTATGGAAGGCGTGTTGCTTGCCTTCGTAAAGGAAACTTTCAAAACGCACCCCAGCTGACGATAAAGCGGCCTCATAGGCCGATCGCCCGGCATTGATGCGTTCATCTACACCGGCATAATGCAATTGCACGCGTGCCTTGATCTGCGGTACCAACGCCGTGTTCGGTGCAACACCGTAAAAACATACGGCAGCGTTAAGATCGGGCGCGTATACGGCCATTTGATTGACCATGCCACCGCCCCAACAAAAGCCCACTGCACCTAAACGGCCATTGGCTTCAGCGTGAGCGTTCAGCTCGGCAAGTGCCGCCATTCCGTTCTCCGCAGTCTGTGCGCGGTCAAGCTTTGAAAACAAGGCGCGCGCCTCGTCTTCATTGTCCGGTGTGCCGCCCAACGGACTGAGAAAATCCAGCGCCATGGCATTGAAGCCTGCCAAGGCCACGCGCCGGGTAACATCCTGGATATGCGGATTCAATCCGCGGTTTTCGTGGATGACCAGCACCGAGCCGCGCTTACCCGCCATAGCAGGCCGCGCCATATAGGCCTTCAGTTTGCCGTATTTTCCATTGAACACTACGTTTTCAGTAAGTAAACGCTTGTCATCGGGCTGGGTCAAGGCCGCTTGCGCATAATTGTTTTCCAACACTGGCAATAAGGCATAGGCTGCCGCAGAGCTGCCGGCAAGAACCGCTAACCGTCGCATGAACTCACGGCGGTCAAGTGGCGCATGCGTGTACTCATCGTATAGATCAATGACGGGCTGGCTTAGGGTTTCATCGTGTTTCATCGCTTTCTCTCTGTATTGGGTTGAACAGACCCGGCTGCACAGATCGAATATGCAGATCCTGCTGCGGGAACGGAATTTCAATGCCGGCTTCATTCAACGCTTTGTAGATATTGACCGCCATTGAACTGCGAATCTGGAAGGAGTCGTCGAAGGTATCCGCCCAGGCACGGACACTGAAATCCAGCGAACTGGCACCGAATCCGGTAAACAATACCGAAGGTGTTGGGTCTTTGCTTATGCCATGCGTGCCGTGTGCCACTTTTTCAAGAATTTCCAAAACCTGGCGAGGATCGCTGCCATAGGCAACGCCCACCGGAATATCAATGCGGCGCTGGGTGTTGCTCAAGGTCCAGTTGATCATTTTTTCAGCCAACAACATACCATTGGGAACCACCACATCGGCCCCCTCTGCCGTGGTCAGCGTGGTGGCACGCATGCCGATATCGCGCACGCGTCCAACGGTTCCTGACAATTCAACGGTATCGCCAGGCTGTATTGGACGCTCCAACATCAGGATCAGGCCCGAAACGAAATTGTTGACCACGGTCTGTAAGCCGAAACCAATACCCACGCTGAGTGCGCCGATGACAATGGCCAACTGAGACACCTTGAAACCTGCGGCGGTCAAGGCCACCATCAATCCGGCAATGAGCAGGAAATAATACGACATGGTGCTGACGCTGTTGGCAACGCCGCGCGGCAAATCCATGTTCGGCAGAATGTCTTCCTTCAACATGCCACGCAGGGTTTTAGCCAGCCAAAACGACAGATACACCGAAACCGCGAATACCACAATACTGCCAATGCTGATGGAAAAAGCACCGAAACCGAGCTCGAAGGACGCCACTGTCCCAACTGTATCCATCAATGGCCGGTAAACACGGAATACGGTCAACGTGCCATACAGCCAGAACAGAACCAATGCCGCATTGAATAAGCGTGTAATTACCGGAATGATGCCTCCGGCAGCTTGGATATGGGTGACCAGTTTCTCGGCATAGGAACGGAACACGAAGCGCGTGAAGGCACGCACCACATTGCCAACGGCGAACAGGAACAAAGCCATATAGGCGGTTTTCACCAGCGCATCATTGAGCATGGCCGTCAACGATACGTTACCGGCAATATTGGCAATCAATGCAATTGCAGTTACTCCCACGCCAAGACTGACCAAACCGCGCATTATCAGCAATCGCCTATTGTTGCTGTTGTTGAGAAGGCGTGCCGAACGGTACAACAGCCAACCCAATGTCGCCATCATGAACAGACTATTGAACAACAACAGCGAACGGAAAATAACCGGTGCCTGGCTGAATACGATACCCAGCAGATTGACGAAGAAGAACACGGCGGTAAGATAGACCCAGCGGCCGAATATTCGGTTCACATGCTCTGGCTGCAAACGCATTACCGGAATCCAGGCCAACAACATCAAAAAGGTCATGCGCAATAACGGGCCGGCCAGCTGGATGATCAACATACCTACCACCATCAACAGCAACCATGCAGAAATCGGCCGGGTGAGTGTGGTGCGGTAATTCTGCAACGACCCCCCGGTTTTCAACACCTTACGAGCAACGAATGAAATCCAAAGAAACAACGGCAGCATCAATCCGCCAAGCACTTGATAAAAAAGATACGTACGTTCTGTTGATCGGTCGAATTCAGTCATGAACGCGCTTTCCAGCTGAATGCCTTTATTCAAGGACCGGAAATAGTCTTGAAACTTTGTCTGCTCTGCATTTTTATTACCGAACAGAACACTGAAAATGTTTTCGGAATCGAGGGTCGTCAAATTTCCGTCGATTTCATCGATACGCGTATTGACCGCCGATGTCGCCAGATGCAATCGCGCACTGACAGCCGCTGCCTGTTGGCTAAGCAGCAATAACTCTGATAAGGGTTTTGAAATCGAATCCTGGGTAGATTTTATCTGCGCCAGCAATTCATCCATGCGCCTGAGCAAGATGGGAGACAACACATCAGCAGCAGCTTCGCGTGTCGTCGCCCAACGTTGTTGACGCTCAGCCAAATCACGGGTTGCAGCGGAATACGGCAAAGCCGCAGACTGCATGCGCTTCTCCCATTGCTTGATTTCCCAATCCAGAAACCGTGAGTGCCTGCTGAGGCTTTCCAAGCCTGACAGCTGCAAGCTTTTCAGTTGCCGTTCGCTGGCTTGCAACACCAAGGCATCAACACTGCGCTTGATGGTGTTCAACTCTTTGCCGATTGCCTTGGATCCTGACTTGCCCTGCAACTGCTGTGTAATGTCCCTGAGATACTGGGCATCCTGTTCGGCCAATACCGGAATTTCGGTGATATCGATGACTTCTGGCTTTGCCGCTTCGGCAGAAGTGGCACTTGAACCGTTGCTTTCAGCAGCAGGCAACCCCGGTATCTGTGCTGCCGCCGTGCCGGCCAGAAGCATGAAAAGAAATAAGGTGTGACATTGCTTTACTGAAAACATGGAATATCCGTTTAGGGTTTAATTCGTGGCTTTACGTGGAATCGGCTCTTCGCGCATGGCCGTCAGGTATACCAAGCTGGCGATGACAACTGCCGATTGTCTGAGATCTTCGGCTTGAACGTGATCCATGCCGTCCAAATGGGTATGCCATACATGCGGAAAATAATCCAAACGATCCTGCACGAACTGGAATCCCGGGAGGCCGACGCGGTCGAAGCTGGCGTGATCGGTACTGGCGGTGTTGTTGTTGGTAACAATAGTAACACCCAAATCGGACATCGGCGCCAGCAACTGTTTGAACACTTCCGCAGCAGCCAGATTTTCCTGAGCATAAATGC
>JAHEBG010000076.1 GCA_024642445.1 Gammaproteobacteria bacterium
GAACGCGCAGGGTTCAGGCGTCTGTTGTGGGGTTTCCTGCTGCTGTTAGGTGCTGCACTTCTGGGCTTGGGCATTGCGGCGGAATACGGATCGGCAGCCTTCGCCCGCAATCTGGTGGAATCCCGAGGCTTGGGCACCGAAGCCCGATGGCTTTGGCATGTGCTGGTGCTTAGCGGTGCGGTAATGCTGTGCGCTACTTTGCTGTTGCGCACACGTCGTGTACTTACGGCACTGGCCATAGGTCTTTCGGTACTGTGGTGTTCGTACGGCTTTGTGCTGCACCCGGTGCTGGATGCCAGCAGCTCCTCGAAAGCATTGATGCAGCGTGCCGCACAGTTGGCAGGCCCTGGGCGTGAAATCGGCTTGGTGGCATGGAAGGAGCAAAACCTGTTGCAGGCCAGTGGCCCGGTCACCGATTTCGGCTTTCGACAACCGCCGCGTGTGCAGTTGCAGCGGGGCATGCAATGGTTGGCTGAAAAACCGGGGCAACGGCGCTTGATGATCAATCAGATCCCGGCCTTGGATTGTGTGGCGTATGGCAAGGCGGGCACGGTTTCTCTAGACAAGGCCAACCGTCGAAGCTGGTGGCTGGTGGATGCGCAGGCCTTGACGGCGTGTCGGTAATGGCGTTTGGCGCGCATCAGCACGGCGTTAGCGTTATCCTATAGCGAGTCACATCAAGGTGTATTCATGAAAATCCTGATTCTGGGCGCCGGTCAAGTCGGTACATCGGTTGCCGCCGCCTTATCGGTTGAAGATGAAAACGACATCACGGTGGTCGACCGGGATGCATTGCGCCTGCGCGAACTTACCGAAAAACTCGATATCCGTACGGTCATCGGGCATGCGTCATTGCCCAGTGTGCTCAGCCAGGCCGGCATTGAAGACGCCGCGTTATTGGTTGCTGTTACCTCATCCGATGAAGTCAACATCATTGCCTGCCAGATTGCCGCGCAGCAGGTAAAGCCGCCTACCCGCGTGGCACGTCTGCGCGATCAAGAATATCTGGCGTTGGTAAAAAACGGTTTGGGCGGCGAAGGTGCGGTTACCGCAGCGATTAGCCCGGAACAGTTGGTCTGCCGACATGTTGAGCGTTTGATTGCCACGCCGGGTGCGCTGCAGGTGCTGGAGTTTGCGCAAGGCCGGGTGCAGTTGGTGGCGGTGCGGGCATTGCATGGCGGCGCACTGGTAGGCCATGAAATCCGCGAGCTCCGTCAGCATCTGCCCAAAGGCATGGATGTGCGCGTTGCCGCCATTTTCCGTGGCGGTAAACCGGTAAAACCGGAAGGCATCACCGTGATTGAAGCCGGCGACGAAGTGTTTTTTCTCGCACATCAAAGCGCCATCAAGGCCATGATGAGCGAGCTGCGCTCGACTGAAACCCGTTCGACCAAACGCATCTTCATTTCGGGTGGCGGCGGCATTGGCCGGCGCCTGGCCAAATCTTTGGAAAAACGCTATTCAGTCAAAGTGCTGGAGCGTTCGCGCGATCGTGCCCGCGCCATTGCCGAGGATCTGCTCAATACCATCGTGCTGGTTGGCGATTGTGCCGATGAAGATCTTTTGCGCGAAGAAAATATCGATCAGACCGATGTTTACTGTGCCTTAACCAATGACGACGAAGCCAATATTCTTTCCGCCATGTTGGCCAAGCGCCTGGGCTGTCCACGGGTGGTGGCCTTGATCAACCGCGCATCCTACGCCGAGTTGGTCGAAGGCAGTACCATCGACATCGCCATCAGTCCGCAATCAGTGACACTCAGTGCTTTGTTGTCGCACATCCGCGAAGGTGAGCCGGAGCGCGTGTATTCGCTGCGCCGCGGTGCTGCCGAGGCCATCGAGGTGGTGGTGCGCGGCGATCGGCGTACGTCGCGGGTTATCGGCCGTGAGCTGGATGAACTGGATCTGCCCGATTCCACCACCATTGGAGGCATCGTGCGTGGCGAAGAATTGCTAATCGCGCACCACGATGTGGTGATCGAGCCGGGCGATCATGTGATCTTGTTCGTTACCGATAAACGCGATCTGCCGAAAGTGATTGCCACCTTCAAAGAAGTGGATTGGCTTTGACCGGTCGCATTAAAGCCGGGCTAAGGGTATTCGGCGCGGTGATGGCGCTGTCCTCGCTGATGATACTGCCATCCTTGCTGCTGGCCGTGCTATGGCAGGAAGCCACGGTGTTGCCGTTTGTTGAAGCCATGGTGCCCAGCTTTATTATTGGGGTGTTGCTCTGGCTGGCGTTCCGCAACGACCATTATGCCTTGCGTTTGCGCGACGGCTTTCTGATTACCGTCGGTATCTGGATCATTGCCAGTGCGGTCACTGCCGTGCCGTTTTATATGGCCCTGCCACAGCTGTCCTTTACCGATGCGATGTTTGAATCCACATCGGGCTTGACCACCACCGGTGCTACTGTGCTTGTAGGGCTGGATGATCTGCCCCGAAGTTTATTGTTTTTCCGGTCCTCGCTGAATTTCTTTGGCGGTATCGGTATTGTGATTCTGGCGATTGCCGTATTGCCCATGCTTAAAATCGGCGGCATGCATCTGTTCAAGGCCGAAAGCACCGGGCCAGTGAAAGACAATAAGCTAACGCCGCGCATTGCCGAAACCGCGCGCACGCTATGGGCGGTTTATCTTGGCCTGAATGTGCTGTGCGCCATCGCCTATTGGTTCGCAGGCATGAGTTTTTTCGATGCCGTGAACCATGCCATGACTACAGTGGCTACCGCCGGATTTTCCACGCACGATGCCAGCTTCGGGTACTGGGATAATGCACTGATAGATACGATTGCGATTGTGTTCATGCTGTTGGGCGGCGCCAGTTTCAGTCTGCATTGGTACGCTTGGCGTGCCGCTACCGTGAGTCATTACCAAGCCAACAGCGAACTTCGCGCGTTTCTAGCCATTTGCGGCGTATTTACACTGGTAGTGATGTTCTATCTTTTGGCTACCGGTGAAATGCATTCGGGCGGAACCGCACTTAGGCATGCCGCGTTCCAGGTGGTCTCGCATATCACCACCACCGGGTATGCCAGCACCGGCTTTTCGCACTGGCCGGGCATGCTGCCCATTTTCATGATCATGCTGGCATTCATCGGCGGCTGCTCAGGCTCCACTGCCGGCGGTATTAAAGTGGCACGCGTGCAATTGGTCATACAACAAGGCCTGCGCGAACTGAAACAGTTGGTGCACCCCAAAGCCCAATTTCTGGTGACCATGGGTGGCAAGCGGGTTTCCGAAAGCGTGGTCATTTCCGTTGCAGGGTTCTGCGCCCTGTACATCACCGTGTATTTGCTTTTGGTATTGCTGCTTTCGGCCGACAATGTCAATTTGCTGACCGCATTTTCGGCGGCGGCATCCAGCATCAATAATCTGGGCCCGGCCTTGGGCGATGCCGCCATGCACTATTCAACCTTGAGCGATTTCTCCACCTGGGTGTTGAGTTTCGGCATGCTGATTGGCCGTCTTGAAGTGTTTACCGTGCTGGTGCTGCTCACACCGCAGTTCTGGCAGGAATAAGCGGCACAGGTTTAGACCACGGTTTAACGCGGGAATAATTACATGGATTACATTCGGCTGGTTTTTGATGTGTTGCACAACGCCGGCACACCGGATGCCGAAGCCCGTGCTGCCTTGTATGCGACATGTCGGGAGCAGGTAGCGGCGCAGTTTGAAACGCCCTCAGCTAAGGCGCAGGCTTTGGAAGATTTGGAAAAAGTCATCCGGCGCCAGGAAATGCAGGCATTGTACGAGGACAGCTCAGGTGCGAAGTAATTCCTTGCTGGTAGCGGTGGCGGCTTTGGCATGTGCACTGCCGGCCATAGCCGGTGATGTTCCGGCACTGACTGCCGAGGGCTACGGGCCGGTTAAAATCGGCATGCGCGTTGATCAAGCCAGCAAAGCCTTGGCGGCAAGCTTACGCTCCGAAGAAGATTCGCCGGACCCAGAATGCCACCACGTTTCCGCAGGCGAGGTTGCACCCGGCTTGGCGTTCATGGTGCAGAACGGGCGCATTGTGCGGATTTCCTTGTATTCAGGGCCGAGCGCCATTCATACCGATCGCGGCATTGGTCTTGGCGACAGCATGCAAAAAGTGAAACAGGCCTACGGCGCCGGGCTTATCGACGAGTCGCATGAATACCTTGGGCCAGCAGCGCGCTATTTAACCTGGTGGAATGAAAAAACGCAGCGGGGCATCCGCTATGAAACCGATGAGGACGGCGTTGTCGATACCCTGCATGCCGGCGATAAAGCGATTTTTCTGGTTGAGGGCTGTTACTAGCGCTGCGAAGCTAAGGTTTTAGGCAGGCATCGGTGCCATCGGTGGTCACTACCTGCACCCGGGTGAATCGCACTTCGCGGGCATACAGCCCCAAATGGCCGTAACTGCCTTTTCGGCTTATTTTTCCGGTACCGGCAATGCCAACTTTCTGTGGCCCGCAGGGTGTAGTGCCAAGGTCACACCGCGGTTGTGCATCCAGCGCTTTTTGCACGGCCGGCCAGCCCTCGGCTTTGAAGCTTGTCGCATTCAACCACAATGCACCGGGCTTTCCGCAGGCGGTAAACGTCATGCTCTCGGCGCCGAAGGACAGGGTGCCGCGCAAACGCTCGGCTGACGTTGCCAAAGGCGCGATAACCATCAACAGTGCCAGTATGCCAGCTTGCATTATGCGGTTTATACCTGCGCGCGAAGTTAGGATTGCTTGCATGCGATGTTCCTTGCGTAGCAGCGTCAGGGAGCTGCGTATATCATCGGGAAATTATGGCTGAAATTTCGCGTTGCAATTCCAGTGCTTCATCCAAAGGCAGATAGCGCACGGCCAGGGGCGGCTCGAAACTGCCGGCATTCACGGTATCCAGAAACACCGTGGCCATGCCGTAGCGACGATCGAACGGCGACTGCTTTACATAGGCGGCTTGCACTTTCGCGGTTTCGGCAAAACGCCAATGCTTGCCGATCCAGCCTTCGCGCACGGCAAACAGGGCGCCATTGAACGAATACCCGGCATGCTTGGCCCAGAGCTTGGATTTCATATACAGCCAGGGAATGCCCAGCAACGGCAACAGGCCATACGGCCCGGCCCAGTAAATGCACACAACAGTCACCGGCAACAGCAGCAGCGCCGGTTTTTTGAATTCGCGCTGCCAGGCTTTCGGGTGCAGCGGGCTCCATTCAATAATCGGCCAGCTGCCAGGCGGCAAGACATGCTCGGCAATGCGGGTCACCGATTCGGCATCGGCAATCGGTGCCAATTGCCAATTGGAGTCCAAGGCCTCGGATTTGGTTTTTCCGGCGGCGGCATCCACGGTAAGGCCGTAGCGCTGAAAGCGGCGCTGCAGCCAGCCTTGGCGTACGGTCCACGCTTGAATGCGGGTGCGTGGCAATGAGCCGTTGAAGCGATTGAGCAGGCCGCGTTGGATCGACAGCCGGTGTTGGTTTGCGCTTAAGGTAAAGCCGTGAAAATGCAGCAGAGCCTGCACAATGGAAATGATGCGGAGCAACACGAACGCCAACAACAACAAGCTGGCCGCGCCCAGCACGTACGACACCATGCTGTTCTGCGCCAGGTCGCCACTGTGGTCCCACAGCCAGCGGCTGGCCTGCTTCATGGTCTGCTTCGGGAGCTCCCAATTCAATTGCATCAGGCCGCCAAATCCGGCCGCCACCAGCAGCATGCCTTTGTTTGAAATCAAACCGTGTTTAATCAATTCGCGTGTGGGCAAGTGCAGCAAAATATCTTCGTCATGCTGTGCTTGCTCGCCATCAGCAGTTGGGCTTGCCAACAGACCGTCGTGGCTGCGGATGGTACGTTGCAATTGTTGTGCAGCAGCAAACCCCAGTACCCGCATGCGGCCTTCTTCTTTTTCGCCACCGCCGGTTTCCAGGCGCACTTCAGCCACGTCCATCAGCCGATGCAAAAGACTTTGATGCAAGGTGACGTTTTGTACCCGGGTAAAAGCGATATCGCGCACGGTTTTATGCAACAGACCGGAGCGGATGACTATGCGGTCGTTGCCGATGCGGTAGCGGAAGGTGATATAGCGGGCTACCGCCAGCGGCACCATGAAGGCGATACCCGCCAGCCCCCACAGTTCGTATTGGTTGCCGCGACCGCCTACCAGCAATACCAGCAGCGGCACGATGAATTGTTTCAGTACATTGAACAGCTCAAACAACCACGACAGCGGATGCAGTCGCAGTTCTGTGGCCTTTGGGTTCAGAGCCTCGGCTTCAGAGGGCATGGTCATCGCGCTGCA
>JAHEBG010000077.1 GCA_024642445.1 Gammaproteobacteria bacterium
ATTTTGAAAGCGCCTGTCGATTTGCTCTGGAACGGCGGAATCGGCACCTATGTGAAGTCCAGTGCCGAAAACCATACCGACTGCGGCGATCGTGCTAACAACGGCCTTCGTGTTGATGGCCGCGAATTGCGCTGCAAAATGGTGGGCGAGGGTGGCAACTTGGGGATGACCCAGAAAGGCCGTATAGAAGCCGCCATGAATGGCGTGTTGTTGAATACTGATTTCATCGACAACTCCGCCGGTGTGGATACTTCCGACCACGAAGTTAATATCAAGATCCTTTTGGGTGCGGTGATGCTTGCCGGCGAGCTTGATCTGGAACAGCGCAACCATCTTCTGGCCAGCATGACCGACGAAGTCGGTGAGCTGGTATTGATCGACAATTATCGTCAGAACCAGGCCATAAGTTTGATGGAATCGATGAGTGCCCAGCGTCTCGGTTCATTGACACATTTTATTCAATCGCTTGAACATGACGGTCTGTTAGATCGCACCATCGAGTTCCTTCCTACCGATGCTGAATTGGTGGAAAGACGAGCCAAGGGGCTGGGTATGACCCGTCCCGAGCTTTCGGTTCTGTTGTCCTACGATAAGATCGTAATATTCAACACTCTGCTCGAATCCGATGTTCCGGAGGACGCCTTCCTGTCCAAGGAGTTGCAGCGTTATTTCCCTTCGCCGTTGCAAGAGCGCTATGCCGATTACATGCTTAGCCACCGCCTGCGCCGTGAGATCATCGCTACGGCTGTGACCAATTCCATGGTAAACCGCATGGGCGCGACATTTCTGCTGCGTATGCAGGAGGATACTGGCGAAACTCCGGCTCAAATTGCCAAGGCGTACACCATCATCCGTGAAAGCATGCAGGCCAGGTTGCTGTGGGCTGAAATCGATGCCATGGACAACAAGGTCTCTGAACAGGTGCAGATTGAAGCGTTGACCAGCATATGGCATTTGCAGCGAAATCTGACCCGCTGGCTATTAACCAAACCAGGGCAATTGTTGGATATCGCGCGATTGGTTGAGCGCTATCTCGAACCTTTCAGCATATTGCTGCAAACCATTCCGGCGGTTCTGCCTAAAAACGATTGTGTGCATTTTGAATCGGCGTTAGCCCGTTACCTTAATTTGGGAATGTCCGATGAGCTTTCGCATGTTCTCGCCAGCATTCCATATTTGAATTCGGCCTTCGATATCATTGAGCTGAGTACTTTGAACGAACAGCCGGTTAAGGTGGTTGCTGCAGCGCATTTTGCTTTGAGTGAAGCGTTGCATGTGAACTGGCTGATGGAGAATGTCGAATTGTTGCCCGTGGTCAGCCGTTGGCAGGCTCAGGCCCGTGGTGTCCTACGAGACGAACTGCAAGCGCAGCAGCGTTTGCTGGTCAGCACCGTATTATCCACGGCAAAAGCGGGCGAAACGCCTATGGACTGGGTAAACGCCTGGTTGTCCCGCGACGATGCGGCACTGAAGTATACGCTCAGCATGTTCAGTGATATGCGCACATTGAGTAGCATGGATTTCCCGACACTGTCCGTGGCGGTACGTCGCCTTGCACAAATTGCATCCACTGGCGCCCGATGATATCGTGACAGGCAGAAGGTTATCCTCCCTGCCTGTCATATTGGATTGCAGCTTTGAAATTCACTGAACATCCTCGGATTGCTTTCGTTGCAAGCTCGGTGTCGTCCGCACAGGAGGCATTGCAGACGTTAATTGGGGTATACGGCCAATGTGAGCCCGAGCAGGCTGAGGTGATTTGCGCCTTGGGCGGAGATGGCTTTATGCTGGCCACCATGCATCGCTACGGTGATCTGCAATTGCCGGTATTCGGCATGAAGCTTGGCAGTGTCGGCTTTCTGATGAATCAATACCACGCCGAAGGCTTGGCGCAACGTCTGCAACTTGCGGAATCCAGTATTCTAAAGCCGTTGGAAATGGAAGCCTTGACCGAATCCGGAATGAAAGCCCGTTATCTGGCCTATAACGAAGTGTCTTTGTTGCGTCAAACAAGACAAGCTGCGCAATTGGAGATTTCCCTCAACGATCAAGTGCGCTTGGAAGAGCTAGTCTGTGATGGCATATTGGTGGCTACTCCGGCAGGCAGTACGGCCTATAATTTTTCCGCGATGGGTCCGATTCTACCTTTAGGATCTGCGGTAATGGCTTTAACACCGATTGCGCCGTTCAGGCCGCGACGATGGCGTGGTGCGATTCTGCGCGCCGATACCCGGGTAAATATCCGCGTACTGGACCACTACAAACGTCCTGTCAGCGTAACCGCAGATTCACATGAAGTACGTGATGTCATTGAAGTCAATATCCGTGAAACCAGTGAACATACCGTGTGCCTGCTGTTCGATCCCGAACACAATCTCGATGACCGCATACTCAACGAACAGTTCACCACATGATTCTCAGCTTCTGAGAACAGCTTCGGATAGCATTGGCACATGAACGGTCAACCCACCTCACATCCAACGGACAGCCCGGCAGCTTTGATTGTGGCGATAACTGCGCGTGCTCTGTTTCAACTTGAGGACGGGCATTCTGTGTTCGAGCAGAAAGGCATTGATGCCTATGCCGATTATCAACGTGCCCGCGAAAATGAGTTGCTGAAGCCAGGCCTTGCTTTCCCGTTAGTGCGCAAGCTGCTGGCATTGAATGCAGGAATGCTGCCGAATGCACCTCGGGTTGAGGTGATATTGCTCTCGCGAAACAGTTCAGATACCGGCCTGCGTATATTCAACTCAATAGAGCACTACGGCCTGAAAATAAGTAGGGCGGTTTTCACCAGCGGTGCCGATGTGTTTCCCTACGTAAAACCCTTCGGTGCACATCTGTTTCTTTCCGCCAATCCGGATTCCGTGCATTCGGCACTCGAGCACGGTGTGGCCGCCGCCACCATTCTTCCTGCAGAAGCGGCTGATCACGGCCATGAAGAGCTGCGTATTGCATTCGACGGCGATGCCGTTATTTTCGGTGATGAATCCGAGCGTGTTTCGCAGTCCGACGGCCTGGCGGCCTTTCATGCCAATGAAGTAAAAAAAGCCCATGAGCCACTCTCAGGGGGGCCGTTCAAGGATTTTTTGGCGGCATTGCATACGTTGCAATCCGATTTTCCGGCAGAATCTTGTCCCATTCGTACGGCATTGGTGACTGCGCGTTCCGCACCCGCACATAAACGCGTCATTTTGACGCTTCGACACTGGGGTGTGCGTCTTGACGAATCCCTGTTTCTCGGCGGTCGCGACAAAGGTCCGTTTTTGAAGGCCTTCGGCGCTGATTTGTTCTTTGATGATTCCAGCCACAATATCGCCAATGCCAGACAACATGTAGCCTCGGGACATGTTCCCCATGGCGTATCAAATATCTAATAAAAACAAAGTATTAGAAAAATACTTGGCAGCCGTAAAATATTTGCGTAATTACTCTAGAAAACGGTTAATATTATTTACAGCGCCCTGGCTCATGCCTCGGAATGGTGTACCACTGACTCGCAAAGAGGTGCTTTATGAAAACACGTTATCAATCGACATTGTTGGTTTTGGCTGTGTGTGCGACTTTGTCCGCTTGCAAGAAAGAAGAAGCTGCGCCTGCTCAAGCCGAAGCACCTAGCCCAGCTTCAACAGCTTTAGAGGGTGAACTATCCATTGTTGCCTGGCCAGGCTATATCGAGCGTGGTGAAACCGACAAGAATTACGATTGGGTCACAGCGTTCGAGGCCGATACCGGTTGCAAGGTAAGTGTCAAAACCGCAGGCAACTCGGATGAAATGGTGGCATTGATGAATCAGGGCGGATACGACTTGGTTACCGCTTCCGGTGATGCCTCGCTTCGTTTGGTAGCAGGGGGCAAAGTGCAGGCAATCGACACCGCACGCGTGCCATCGTATGCCAGCATAGATCAGCGACTGCAGAACGCGGCTTGGCATAGGGTGGACGGCAAGCATTATGGCGTGCCATACCAGTGGGGTCCCAATGTATTGATGTACAGTACCGCTGCCTTCAAAACACCGCCTAGCAGCTGGAGTATTGTCTTCGAAGAACAGATGCTGTCCGATGGAAAATCCAACAAAGGCCGGGTACAGGCATTCGATGGTCCTATTTATATCGCCGATGCCGCACTGTATCTGATGTCCAAACAGCCGGAGCTGGGAATTACCGATCCATACGCATTGAATGAAACCCAATATGCAGCAGCTATCGCTTTGTTGAAAGCACAAAAGGCCCTTGTGCACCGTTATTGGCATGATGCCACCGTGCAAATGAGCGATTTCAAAAATGAAGGGGTAGTGGCTTCCGGTTCATGGCCATATCAGGTCAATGCATTGCAGCTGGAAAAACAACCGGTTGCTTCTGTAATACCGTCAGAGGGTGCTACAGGTTGGGCGGATACCACCATGATGCATGCCGAAGCCAAGCATCCTAACTGCGCCTATGCCTGGATGGAGTGGTCCATCAGTCCGAAAGTACAGGGGGATGTAGCTGCCTGGTTCGGATCATTGCCTGCCGTGCCGAGTGCCTGCGACAACAATGCTTTGTTGGGCGCCGAAGGCTGCAAAACCAATGGCATGGATAATTTCGATAAAATCCGCTTCTGGCGCACGCCGGAATCCAAATGCAGCGATGCGGCTGGCTGTGTTCCCTACAGCCGATGGACACAAGATTACATCGCCATCATGGGCGGCTGATAACAGGGTTTGTTCAGTTGAGGGGAGTTTCTCCCCTCGTTTTTTTTCGGAAATCCAAAATGTCCGTAGCAGTTGAGTTTGAACGCGTTTCGCGATTGTATGGGAATGTCAAAGCCGTGGATAACGTCACTTTGACCATACCCGACGGCGAATTCTTTTCATTGCTCGGGCCATCGGGGTCAGGTAAAACCACATGCCTTCGTTTGATCGCCGGCTTTGATCAACCGAATTCCGGAATGATCCGCATTCATGGCGTTACTGCATCCGGCGTACCGCCGTATCGACGCGACGTCAATACCGTGTTCCAGGATTACGCGTTGTTTCCACACATGGATGTCCAGGCAAATATCGAATACGGGCTGATGGTAAAAGGCGTAGCTGTCTCAGAACGAAACAGCCGTGCCCGAGAAGCGCTTGAATCCGTTGAATTGCAGGACTTCGCCACACGCCGTCCGGCGCAATTATCGGGAGGACAGAGGCAAAGGGTGGCGCTGGCGCGTGCAATCATCAACCGCCCGAAAGTTTTATTGCTCGACGAACCCTTGGGCGCCTTGGATCTCAAGTTGCGGGAGCAGATGCAGGCGGAGCTAAAAAGTCTGCAAAAAAAGCTTGGCATCACCTTCGTCTATGTCACCCATGATCAAGGCGAGGCACTTTCAATGTCCGATCGTGTAGCCGTATTCAATAAGGGCAAAATAGAGCAGGTTGGCAGTCCGGAAGACATATACAACCGGCCGCAGACCGTGTTCGTGGCAAATTTCGTCGGTACGTCCAATATATTCGATGCCGATGCAGGACAGCTGCTGTTGGGCCAGGCACTGGCATTTTCGGTCCGGCCGGAAAATATTCAGATTAACCAACCGGCCGACGAGTGCGTCTGCGTCGAAGGCAGTGTCCATGAAATCCAGTACCATGGCGCCAGCAGCCGTTTGAGCATGATTACTGAAAACGGAATTATAGTTACAACTATTGTGTCGAATAGTGTCTTGCATCAGCACGGCTTGCCTGCCAGAGGCGAGCGTATCCGCATGTCATGGCCAAGATCGGCCATCGTGCCTCTGCGTCAATACGCATGACGGCCAATACCCTCTATCTGAAAACACCGCTGCGCCGTCTTGCGGATATCCTGTACCGGAATCCGAGGACGTTTCTGGCCTTGCTGCTAGGGCCGCCGCTTCTTTGGTTTCTGGTGGTCTATCTGGGTTCGTTATTGGCCTTGCTATGGCAGGGGTTCTACGGATTCGATGATTTTTCAATGACGGTATTGCCGGAGTTGACCTTCACTAATTATTTGAAGATTTTCGCCCAGGCCAATTTCGATATCATTCTGCGTACTGTGGCGATGGCAACCGTGGTCACTGTTGCTTCCGCCATCATCGCTTTTCCGGTGGCCTATTACATGGCGATGCATGCATCCAAAGCGGAGAAGGGCTTGTTTTATGTCGGGGTAATGTTGCCGATGTGGGCCAGTTATATAGTCAAAGCCTACAGTTGGACGGTGATTCTGGCTAAAGGCGGAATAGTCTACTGGGTTCTCGATAAATTAAGCTTG
>JAHEBG010000078.1:0-1771 GCA_024642445.1 Gammaproteobacteria bacterium
GTGTTGTTCGAGCCCTGGCAGATCAGGACCGGTGGCGGCACACCATACAAGGTGTTCACGCCGTTCTGGCGCAATGCCAGCGGGCAGCTGGTATTGCGTGACGCTTTCCCCGCTCCAGAAAGCTTGCCGGACTGGCCAATGCTGGAAAGTCTGCGTGTTGAGGACTTGAATTTGCTTCCTGCAAATGCCTGGCACAGCAAATTTTGGGAATTCTGGCAGCCAGGCGAAGCTGGCGCACAGGAAATGCTGGAAATTTTCTGTGAGGGTGCAGTCAATGGTTACAGTGAACAACGCAATCTGCCGGATCGCACCGGCACATCGAAACTATCACCGCACCTGCATTTTGGTGAGATTTCGCCGCACAAGATCTGGCGGCGGATATCAGCATTGCCCGGCAATGAGAGTCTGGCCGGGGATCTGATCCATTTTCGAAACGAACTCGGCTGGCGGGAGTTTTCGGTTCACCTGATGCATCATTTTCCGCAGTCCAGCAATGAAAACCTCAATCCCAACTTCAAACACTTTCAGTGGCAGACGCCCGATCCAGAACTTCTGGAGCGCTGGCAAAAAGGCCAAACCGGCATTCCGATTGTGGATGCGGGAATGCGCGAGCTGTGGCATACAGGGTGGATGCACAATCGGGTACGCATGATTGTGGCCAGTTTCCTGTGTAAAAACCTGCGTTACCACTGGCTGCACGGTGCCCGATGGTTTTGGGATACATTGCTGGATGCCGATTTGGCCAACAACAGTCAAGGTTGGCAATGGACGGCGGGAACCGGTTGTGATGCCGCGCCATATTTCCGTATTTTCAATCCGGTAACCCAAGCCGAACGCTTCGATGCCAGTGCGCGCTATATCAAAAAATGGCTTCCCGAGTTATCCGGTATGCCGGCACCCCAAGTATTTGCGCCGTGGCAGAAACCCGAGCTACTGAAACAGCATGCCCCTGGCTATCCGGTACGACCGATGGTTGACCTCTCTATTTCACGGCAATTGGCGCTCGAGGCCTACAGTCGGCGCTAGTGCTGAATGCGCTAAAGTACGGTAAAGTAAGTGCAAATAGCCTTGGGATGGGTATGAGCACTGCACGTAAGTCTTCAAAAAAGGTGCCAATGAGCCGGGTTGACAATGCCTGGCTGCGAATGGAGCGCCCTACCAATCTGATGATGATTACCGGCGTGATGATGTTCGAAACGCCGCTCAATATCCATCGGCTCAAGAAAGTCATCAAAGACCGATTCATGGCCTATCCGCGCTTTCGGCAAAAGGTGCATGAGACCACCACTGGTACGTTTTGGCAGGATGATGCCGACTTCGATCTGGATTGGCATGTGCGTCTTTCGGCCTTGCCCGGTAAAGCCGATAAAGTGGCGCTTGAACGTTTTGTTAGCTTAATGGCTTCAACACCACTGGATAAAACCAAACCCTTGTGGCAATTTCATTTGGTGGAGAAATACGACGGTGGATCGGCACTGATTACCCGCATCCACCATTGCTATGCTGACGGTATCGCGTTGGTGCAGGTGCTGCTGTCGATGACCGACAGTGAAGCCAAACCCGGTAAAGACAAGTCATTAGCTAAAACTTGGCTGAAAAATGACGGCAAAGCAGTTCAAGAGCGTATGGGTGCTATTGGTCGTTACATGAAAATGGGAGAAAACCTGCTGGAAAAAGGCATGGATTTCTACCGCGACCCTACATTGGCCAACGTAGTGGCCAAAGAGGGTACCGAAATTGCGCGCGAGTTGGCTTACGCGCTGTCGCTCAG
>JAHEBG010000078.1:1871-6204 GCA_024642445.1 Gammaproteobacteria bacterium
TTGATGGGCGATTGGGGTGAGCAGTCCCAATGATTATCGGGCAATAAGGATTTAGCCTTAAACATAAGAAATGAACTAGGGTTGGGTTGCTGTATGGGGAACATATTTCGTAAATGGGTGGTAATTTTCAGCTTGGCTATGCCAGCACTGTGTGTTGCGCAGCTTGAGCCAGAAGATCCAATTCGTATTTACCGTATAGGCGATATTACGCTGCCTGTTGAGGCTGTTTTATCGGGCGGTTTTTCAAGTCATGAAACGGCTAATGGCAGCACAGCACTAACCGGTAAACCCAATGCATCGGGCTGGTGGCGCATTGAATTACAACCGGGCATTCAAAAAATTCCCGAGCCCATACTTTATATGAATGCTATGACGCTGACGACGTTGAAGGTATGGTTGCCGGGTGAGGCGAAGCCAGTAACTCTTAGCCAGCTAAACAGTCTTGGCATAAATGATGGTTATTCGCCGCGAATTCTGCAACTGAGCATTCCCGAAAACGTTATCGCCGGTCAATCGGTGTATTGGCGGATTGAAACTGCTGAGGTACAGGCACTGCGCGTGGGCTTGAAATCGGAAAACGCGTTGCGTACATTGGATGCCGCGCAGTCACGTTGGCACAACTTGATTGAAGGAACGCTAATTGCCTTGGTGTTGGCAGGCATAGTGCTGAGCGTAAAGCTCCGTGAGACTACGTTCTTGATACTCGCCTTCGGTACCTTATTGAGTCTATTATTTCTATTGGCCAATAATGGCGACATCTTTTATTTTCAGTCTATTGCAACTTGGGATGCCGAGTTTGCATTGCAGCGAATATTCGGGCTGGCCGCCTCTGCGGTGATGGCCTATTTCAGTTATGTTTTTCTGCAGATGGAAAGGCATGTGCCGCGCATTGCCAAGATGCAGAAGCTTTTGATAGCCGCGCTTTCCGGACTTCTGGTGCTGTGTTTTGTGCCGGGTATTCGACTTCATTCAGGCATAGCAGTTGCCGGAAATCTGCTTATCCTTGGCTCAGCCATTACTGTATTTGCCAGTTCAATAATTTTGATTCGAGATGGCAATAGACTGGGCAGGCTGTACTTGATTTCATGGGCGCCGCTGTGTTTTCTGGCAGTATGGCGTGTGGTAGAAGTGCTTCTGCAGCTTCCATTTAATGCGGTGGTGTCCATTGCCTTTCCTGGCAGTTATGTCATAGCTGGCATTCTTCTGTATTCGGGTCTGGGCGAGCGCATGTTGCTTTACAAACAGGAGCGCGATGCCAGCAATCAATTGGCACGCATAGATCCATTGACCGAAATCTACAATCGTCGCGCCCTTGATGAGCGTCTGCAGGTGGCGGCACAGCTTGCTGAAAAGTCCGGAGCACAAGTGGCTTTTTTGTTTGCGGATATCGATCATTTCAAGCAAATCAATGACAGCATAGGACACGACGGTGGCGATGTTGTGCTGAAAGAAGTGACCCAGCGTATTCGGCAGTCGCTGCGATTCGGGGATGTCTTTGGACGCTATGGCGGCGAGGAGTTCATTATGGCCTTGCCTTCTTGCACTGAAGAAGAAGCAATACAGTTGGCTGAGCGCATTCGTGCTGCAGTTGCTGATTTTCCCGTAATGTATGCCGATCAGCAGGTTTCAGTTACGTTGAGCATCGGTATTTCTATGCTTAATAGCATCAGTAGCGATGTCGATGCTGCCATCAAACAGGCCGATAAAGCGCTGTATTACTGCAAACAAAATGGCCGCAACTGCGTTAATACACTTCCGGTATAAACATGTAGAGAAAAATGTATGTCTGAAATTCAAATGCAGAGTGGTGATCTAATCCTAATGTTAAGTACCGGTCCGGTATCGGCATTGATTGCATGGTGTGGAGATTCCATTTATAGCCACTCTGCCTTGATGGCCGACAACGGCGAATTACTGGAAGCTTCTGCTTCTGGAGTCAGAAGCTACCCTTTGGCAAAACGACTGGCGGATAAGGAAAATGTAGTTTTTGTTGACGGCTTCCGCTCGCTGGATATCAACGCCAAGCCCTTGTCTGATCTGCAGCGAGCTGCTGTAGTAGCCTCGGCTGAAAAATTTATCGGTATTCCTTATGAATTTGGTAAATTACTGGATATCGGCATCATTTGTGCGGTGCGCCAGAAAATACCGAAGCAACCGCTTGCGCGTTTTCTGGTGCGCGAAGCGCTAGATCACGCGCTTGAAAACAGCGACAAGGCAATGACCTGTAGCGAATTTGTGTTCAATAGTTTTTTGGCAGCAGGTGTCACGCCACCGGGATCGGTTACGCCGGTCATTGTAATTACACCTCCCAGTAGTCTGCCGTTTCCCGATATTGATTGGATCGCTTTCGCCAAAGAAATGTGGGAATTGCTGCATGCGGCCAAGCCGGCCAGTGCCGCGATATCTGCGTCGGCTGATGTAACTGCATTGGGTACCGATATTCAAGACCACGATCTTAACGATCGCATCGCGCAGCTGCGAAGCCAACTCGGCATGGATGAATTACAAGCAAGTCAAAACAATACATCCGGTGAAATCATCGTGCCCAAGCCAAATCCCAAGCTGGTAACGCCGCTTGATCTTGCCAAGTCTCCCAGCCATACGCCGTTAGGGCGATTGGTGCAATTCTGAGCCCTAGCACTCACGTTTCCACCAGGAACCCGCCACTCTGATGCGCCCATAGACGTGCATACAGACCGTTCCTCGCCAGCAGTTCGGCATGGCATCCGCTTTCCACAATACGTCCTTGATCCATCACAATCAGCCGGTCCATAGCGGCGATGGTGGAAAGCCGATGTGCAATGGCGATGACGGTCTTGCCTTCCATCAACCGGTACAGATCGCGCTGGATGATGCTCTCCACTTCCGAATCGAGCGCGCTGGTGGCTTCGTCCAGCAATAGAATGGGCGCGTCTTTCAGCATGACACGGGCAATGGCAATGCGTTGCCTCTGGCCACCCGAGAGTTTAACGCCGCGTTCGCCGACGTGTGCATCATATCCAGCTCGGCCTTTGCCATCGATTAATGCCAAAATAAAGGCCTCGGCCTCGGCATTGCGTGCGGCGTGGCGCATGGCTTCTTCTGTGGCTTCCGGACGCCCGTAAAGCAGGTTTTCGCGCACGGAGCGGTGCAGCAATGAGGTGTCCTGGGTAACCATGCCTATTTGGCTTCTTAGCGAGTCCTGGCTTACGGTGTTGATGTCCTGGCCATCGATGCATACCCGGCCGTCGGTCACCGCATAGAAACGCAAAAGAACATTGACCACGGTTGATTTTCCCGCGCCACTGCGGCCGATCAGACCGATTTTTTCGCCCGGTTTAATGGTTAGATTGAAGTCTGAAAGAATCGGTTTTCCATGGTTATACTCGAAGTTGAGATGTTCGAAACGGATTTCGCCATGGCTTACTTTCAGCTCTACAGCATTTGCGGCATCCTTGATGTGCACTGGCTGAGACAAGGCCGTAATGCCGTCTTGCACCGTGCCGATGTTTTCGAACAGGCTGGCCATTTCCCACATGACCCAATGCGAAACGCCGTTCAGACGCAGTGCCATGGCGGTGGCGGCGGCTACCGCTCCAATGCCGACCGAACCGATACTCCACAGCCATAAGGTGGCGCCCGCCGTGGCCAGTATCAGTGCCATGCTCAGCACGTGGTTGACCACTTCAAATCCCGACACCAGCCGCATCTGTCGGTATACCGTCGCCAAAAATTCCTGCATCGATTGTTTCGCATACATGGCCTCACGCTGGTTATGCGAAAACAGTTTGACGGTTGCGATATTGCTGTAGGCATCGGTAATTCGCCCTGTCATTAGGCTGCGGGCATCAGCCTGCGCGCTGGCGGCTCTGCCTAAGCGGGGGACGAACAAATATAAGGTAGCTACATACAGCAGCAACCAACCGAAAAATGGCAACAGCAGGCGTGTGTCAAAACTGCCGGCCACCAGAGTCATAGTCAAGAAGTACACAACCACAAACACAAGAATGTCGGTCACAATCATCACCGCATCGCGCACGGCCAGTGCCGTCTGCATGACCTTGGCGGAAATCCGTCCGGCGAATTCATCCTGATAAAAGGCCATGCTCTGGCTGAGCAGGTGCCTATGGAAGTTCCATCGAAGACGCATGGCAAAATTGCCGTTCAGGGTTTGATATTTAATAAAGGCCTGCAGCCCTATCAGTACCGGGCTCGCTATTAGGATGGCCGCTAAAATACCTAAGCTACGTTTTTCCTGAACCCAAAGCAGGTGAGGCGGTACCTTGCTCAGCCAATCTACAATGTTTCCCAGCATGGCAAACAATACGGCTTCAAATGCGCCAATCAGCGCAGT
>JAHEBG010000079.1 GCA_024642445.1 Gammaproteobacteria bacterium
GCGTAAAGCTGGGTGAAAAAATCCTTCGCCTACGCCCCGATCATGATATTGATACGGTGATTCCCATTCCGGATACATCGCGTGATGCCGCCTTGGAAATCGCCAATGTCTTGGGCGTCAAATACCGAGAAGGTTTCATCAAAAACCGTTACATCGGCCGCACCTTTATCATGCCCGGTCAAAGCCAGCGGGCGGCTTCGGTGAAACGCAAGCTGAATCCGATTCCGCTCGAGTTCAAAGACCGGGTGGTGTTGTTGGTCGACGACTCCATTGTGCGCGGCACCACCAGTCAGCAGATCGTGCAGATGGCCCGAGATGCCGGTGCCCGCAAGGTCTATCTGGCTTCAGCAGCGCCGCCGGTACGCTATCCGAACGTGTACGGCATTGATATGCCTGCAGCCACCGAGTTGGTCGCGCACGGTCGCAGTGAGCAGGAAATCCAAACGCTGCTCGGATGCGATTGGCTGATCTATCAGGATATCGCCGATTTGGAAGATGCTGTAGCCGGGCCTAAACGCAAAGTCAAAGATTTCGATTCCTCGTGTTTTACCGGCGAATACATCACCGGCATTGAAGACGGCTATTTTGAGAAACTGGCTCAGGCGCGCGGTGATGCGGTCAAATCCCGCGGCGGCTGATATTCAAGCACAGCCCGAACTGCGTTCACTGGCACGCAGTGTATTGAACGCATGCGAGTGGCCAGATAAGCAGACAGCACTCGATGCGTTGCAAGCGGGATTGCAGTGCGACTGCACGATTGACGTGGATGAAGACGGTGTGGATGTCCGGATTCCGGGACGGCCTGAAAAACCGCGTACTGTTGCCGCACAAGATGTGCCGCGGCGCGGCTTGGCCGGGCGCGAAGGCAGGGCGGCACTTCTGCATGCCATCGCCCATATCGAATTCAACGCCATCAATCTGGCCTGCGATGCCGTTCAGCGCTTTTCCGGCATGCCGCAGAAATACTACCGGGATTGGGCACAGGTAGCCCTGGATGAAGCGCGGCACTTCGCGCTATTGCAAACACGCTTGGCCGATTTCGGGTATGTCTACGGTGATTTTCCTGCACACGACGGTTTATGGCAGATGGCGGAAAACACCCGTTCCGATTGTCTGTCACGAATGGCACTGGTGCCTCGCTTGCTGGAAGCGCGTGGGTTGGATGTTACGCCGGGTATGATCGACAAGTTGCGCAGTCTCGGCGATTCAGAATCGGTTGCGGTACTTGAAGTGATTCTTGCCGAAGAGATTGGGCACGTGGCCATTGGCACCTACTGGTTCAATTTCTGCTGTCAGCAAGCACAAAAAGATCCGGAAACGGCTTTCCTCGCCTTATTGCAAACCTGTGGCCGAGGCGCCTTGCGTGGGCCGTTCAATCGTGAAGCGCGGTTGCAGTCGGGCTTTACCGAATACGAACTTGCTCAGATCAGCCTGTTGGGGCGTGGCTAAGCACCAAGCCTTGGCTTGAAGCATGCAGATGAGACGCCTGGGTGTACCAATCGCCCAGTACGATGCGCTCTGCCGGTTGCCCATCCAATATCAGGGCGTGTCTTGCCGGGCGATGGGTGTGACCATGAATCATCCGATGCACACCGTATAAGCGGAGAGTGGCAGTGACTGCCTGCGGGCAGACATCGGTGATTTCATCCAAGGCCTGACTAGCTTTCAATTGCTGCTGCCGAGCTTGGCTGGCTTCCCGTGCTTTTGCCGCGAAGGCGCGGCGCGCGGACAGCGGTTGCGCCAGAAAAGCCTGCTGCCAGGCTGGGCTTCTCACTTGGGCGCGGAACGCCAGATAATCGGTATCTTGTGTGCATAAAAGATCGCCGTGCATCAATAGTGCGGGTTCTCCTGCACAGGTGATGACGGCATAATCGGGAAGCATTTGCGCGCCGATGGATTCAGCGAACGCTGCGCCTAAAAGAAAATCGCGGTTGCCGCGTTGCAGGTAGATGCGCGTGCCACTGGCGCGGCAATCGGCAAGGCGTGCTGTTGTTTCCCGTGCCAGCATGCTGTCATCGTCATCGCCAATCCAGGCTTCATACAAATCGCCCAGAATATACAACGCTTCAATGCTTTGGCAATGCGATTCTATAAATGCATGGAATGCATGTACGGTTTCCGGATGTTCCACATCCAAATGCAGGTCTGAAATGAATATCTGCGTCACATCTATTCCTGCATGCGTGCTTTCAAGATGACAATCGGTGTTTTTGGCGTGTATTCACCCACGCCATTTTGCGTGCTTACCGCCTCACCACGCATGCCATCAACGATATCCATGCCTTCCACTACAACGCCAAATACGGTGTAGCCGCGCGTGCGGACATCGTCGTTGCCGGTGAAATCGAATTGCGGGTTATCGACCACATTGATGAAAAATTGCGTGCCTGCCGATTCGCTGTCGTTGGCGCGCCGGGCCGCCGCTACCGTACCACGCACATTACGCAGACCATTGGCCGATTCGCTGCCGATAAAGCCTTGCTCGGGTTTGCGTTGGTATTGCGGGGTATAGGCCCCACCTTGAATCAGCAAATTGCTGATGACCCGGTGGAACACGGTGTTGTCGTAGTAGCCACTGCCAACATTGGCAATGAAGCGGCGTGTGGTTTGAGGAGCTTTATCGGCATACAGTGCAATCACGATACGGCCGCGTTCTGTTTCAAGCACAGCTTTAGGCGAAGCCTCGGGTAGACCCTGGTTGGCTTCGGTATCCGGCAGGGCAACACTCAGGGTTTCGGTCTGTGCACCGGGCAATGCTACTTCCGTGCTGGAGTGTTCGTCTTTTCCGCCACAGGCACACAAAACCAAGGTTAGCATCAAGATTGCAGCGATCTGGAAACGTGTTTTCATGGTGCTAGTTTAGCATTGACGGTATCGTTACGAGACATCACTGGTAACGTTGGCCCTTATGCTCAAGCCAGCCGTCGGCATGCCGACCGGAAGGGTCGCGATGCGTCCAATGCACTACGCCACCTTTGGCGTTCCATTCGTAATCGCCTTTAAAACGCACGCTGTCGCCGCGCTGCAGATTCTCAATGCGTGGCGCCAAGTCGATATTGTGTGCCACCAGAACCGTGTGGTTGAAGCCGGTGTCCAACAGAAAGCGTTGATGGCGGCTGCCCTGATTGTCGTCCGGAAGCACTTTCAAGACACGGCCTTCGGCCTCTACCGGGGCGTTTTCAAGTCGACGTGTAAACGCATCCGCGATAACTGAAGCCCCGGAAGGCTTGTTGGTCTCGTGCGTAGCTGAGGTTTGATTACGGGGCGCAGTCTGGTTTTCGGCCGAGGGCCCGTTGTTATTCCAGAGATAGGCGCCCAATAACACCAGCGCAAGCATTGCCGTGCCGGTTTTGTTCATGGGTCAGCTGTCCAGGGATTTCCCGTAGTAATAAAACGCCGTGTCACGCAGCCAGCCCATTTTTTCATACAGGCGCTGGGCTTTGGCGTTATCGGTCGCGGTAGACAACTCGAGGTGGCCCAAGCCAAGATTGCGTCCCAAGTCTTCTGCGGCTTGGATCAACGCTTTGCCCACGCCTTGGGCGCGAGAGCTTTCCAAAACGTAGAGGTCGTTCAGGATTGCGATACGGCGTGTTTGCGTGGAGCTGAAGCTGGGATAAAGCTGACAGAACCCAATCAGAGTTTCGCCTTGTTCGGCAACCAAAACCCAGGAATCGTTGCGGTTCATGCGTTCGGAAATAAAGTCCCGCGCCCGTTCAATATCCGATGGCTGCAGATAGAATTGCCGATAGCCGTCAAACAGCTCTCCGAGCTGGCGCAGATCGGACGGGGTGGCCATACGGATACTCAAACGATTCATTCAGGAGCCGGATGCGGGAAATGTCCAAACACTATGCCATAAAAGCATAGGGTCAGTCAGCTTCCCGAATTGCCGTAATTGCTCAGAACACGTGCACTCGGGTCGTTGACGTTGCAGCCTTGCCAGTCCCGATTCGGCATCCAGAAGCCTGGAATCCAATCACCGCGCCCCGGATAGAATTGCTCGAACAGGTCGCGATACCACAACGATTCCTTGCTGAAGGGTGTGCTGTGAGGGTATTTTTCAGTTGCAGCGTTCAGGTCGTCATCACTGTAAAGTGACTCGGCTTCGGCAATCAGGCAATCCACCATGGCGTGGCCCACGGCGTCGGAAAAAGCGGCTTTTTCACGCCAGAGCACGGCATCGGGCATCAAATTCATGCCCTCGAAGGCTTTGCGCAAAAGGTATTTGCCCATGCCGGTACGGTTCATTTTCATTTCCGGGGCAATCGCCATGCCGTAACTGACAAAATCCAGATCGGCGAAAGGCACGCGTGCCTCCAGTGAGTGCGCGGAAATGCAACGGTCGGCGCGCAGTACGTCGTAGAAATACAGCTCGTCGATGCGTTTCACCGATTCCCGTTGGAAGGCCTCGGCATCGGGTGCGAAATCGGTGTACTTGTAGCCGAAGATCTCATCGCTGACTTCACCGGTCAGCACCACTTTGATGTCGGTCTGGCGATGGATGTAACGGCACAGCAAATACATGCCTATCGAAGCGCGTACCGTCGTGATATCCCAGGTCTCGGTGGCGCGGATGACATCGGCCAGGCAGGACAGCGTATCTTCGCGGCTGAACAGCACTTCGTGGTGGTGCGAGCCGATATGTTCAGCCACTTGCCGGGCATAGGGCAGATCAATCGGCTGTTCGTTCAGCCCGATGGCAAATGTCTGCAGCGGTTGTTTCAGGATGTGCGCGGCTATGCCGCAAACCAGCGAAGAATCAAGCCCGCCGGACAGCAGAAAGCCAACCGGCACATCGGCTACCAGACGTTTGCGAACCGCTTCAATCAGTCGTTCGCGCAGTTCGCGGCAGACGGTTTGTTCGCTGTCGTTATGGAAAGCCGGTACATGGCTGATTCGGCGGTATTCCACGAAATTCCCCTCGCCATCGTAGTAATGGCCGGGTGGGAACGGTTTGACGGTATCGCACTGGTCTGTCAGCACCTTGGCTTCCGAAGCGAATTGGATGCCGCCATCGGTTCGGTTGTAACCATAGAACAACGGGCGGATGCCGATAGGATCCCGGGCCGCCAGCAATTTACCTTGGGCACCGTCCCAGATGATCAGGGCAAATTCGGCGTCCAAGCGACGCGCTGTTTCGGCGATGCCGAACTCGCGGTAGAGCGGCAATATGACTTCGCAGTCGGAATGCGATGCAAAGGCGTAATCGGATTCATAACGGGCCCGCAGAGCAGGGTAGTTGTAGACTTCGCCATTGCACATCAGCCAGGTTTGCCCGTCCGGGCTCTTGAATGGCTGATCACCGGCATGGCTGGGGTCCATGATGGCCAGCCGATGAAACGCCAGTGTTACGGCGCCATGCGGCTGAAAGATTTCGGTGTCGTCGGGACCGCGATGGCGGAGCGCTTCGAAATGTTCCCGGAAACCGGGCTGGTCCAGGGCATTGCCCATGGACGCAAATAAACCGCACATCGTGTTCTGTACCTGCCACGGCGGATTGCCGTTCGGTCAGTGTAGCAAAGGGCGATGGCCTAAAGCCCGCTGCACGGGCTATTTCGATGAGAAATGCTAATGCCGGCGTACGGCGTTGTTAATAATCCCGTGCCTTTGCCGGTAAATTCGGCAATAATGTCTGTTCAGTTGCCGTTTATTTCGGTCAGCCCCCTGAAAATAGAGGTCGTCACTACGCATGTGTCCCAGCCGTTCCCCGAAAGGCAAAACCCGCGGATGGATTATTCCCGTAGGCGGTGCCGAAGTTAAAGAAAACAAGCCCGATATTCTCAGCCGTTTCGTGAAGGTGTGTGGTGGCAGCAAAGCCCGCATCGCCATCATTCCATCGGCCAGCCGTTTGTTGGAAACCGGCCCGAAATACGAACGAATTTTCAAAGCCTTGGGTGCAAAATCTGCGGTTTCTGTGGATTTCGAACAGCGCAAACATGCCTCGGATCCCGAACGATTGGCGGTATTTGACGGCGTTACCGGCATATTCCTTACCGGCGGTAGCCAGTTGCGCTTGGCCACATTGCTGGGTGGCACACCGGTAGCCAAACGTCTGCGCGAACTCAACGCGGCAGGGGTGCATATCTGCGGCACCAGCGCCGGTGCCAGTTTCATCAGCGAACACATGATCGCCTTCGGCGAAGA
>JAHEBG010000080.1 GCA_024642445.1 Gammaproteobacteria bacterium
GATGGTTTCCTTGATATTGAATACCGGCGCGCTTTCTGTTGCGTTACCCGTGAGGATACCCTGGGCCTTCATTTGTTCAAGGGTGAGTGCCGGCCCCATCTCGCCCTCTTCTTCCTCAACTGGCACTGCATTTGCTTTCATGCGCTTGGGGATAATCCAGCACGCCAATGCTGCCAAAAGAAAGGCCAATGCCAGCCCGGCTTCACCAAAGCCGCCCGCCTCGAACATACCGCTTTCAGCCAAGGGTGCGGAAGCTACAACCCGCCAGGGGGTTTGCGCAATCGGTGTGGCATTCATTTCGGCCATGCTGGCCACGGCAGCATTGCCTCGTATCAGAAAATCCGCCTGACCCTGACGTACCGCCAAATACGCGGCACTTGGCAGCGGAGTATCCAGCACACGGTTCAAAGCATCCAAGGGCACAACCACAAACACCAAACGCCGACGATCTTCCTCACCCACGGCTTGCGCCAGTGCCAGTTTCTGTCCGCCGCCGATACGGATTACCCGCATAGCCACGCCGTCACCATTGATGCTGGCTTCGATTACCGACAGTTTTCCGGCGCCAAAAGCCGGAATATCGGCATAGGCAGCCTCCAAATTGGTGCCGTATACCTCCACGCTTTCGCTGTCTTTAATGCTTTCACGGAAGGCCAGCTTTACGGTTTCATCCATCATACTGGCGCTGACCGGCTCAATTTTTTTCTGAGCCTCCTGCATCTGTGCCTGCAATGCAAGCACTTTCGGCCCGATTAGTGCGCTGACACGATCCCGTGCCGCAATGGCATCACGCTCGGTTTGATTCTGGCTGTAAACATCAAATGCCGTGAACGCAAACCATAATGCGAACAGGGCGAAAATGCCGAGGGCGGTTTGCCATGGGTGGCTTTGCACCCATTGCCTTGCGGTGTCAAGCGGCGATGTGCGTGACGGCTTCATCAGCGTACTCCCGTGTGTCCGAAACCGCCCGTTCCACGAGCACTCTCGGCAAACTGTTCAACTGCGGTAAATCGAGCACGCAATACCGGCATGAAGACCAATTGCGCTATTCGATCGCCAATTTGGATAGTTTGCGCGGCATTGCCCCGATTCCACAAGCTCACCATCAACGGCCCTTGGTAATCGGCATCGATTAAGCCGACACTGTTGCCCAGAATCAAACCGTTTTTATGGCCAAGACCTGAGCGTGGCAGTATGTGCGCACAAACTCCCGGGTCTGCCATGTAAATAGCCATGCCGGTGGCAATCAACGCGCACTCGCCCGGTGCCAACAGCAGCGGCTGGTCGAGCATTGCGCGCAGATCCATACCGGCAGAGTGGGCAGTTGCATAATCTGGCAGGGGAAAATCTGTGCCAAGTCGGGAATCTAGCAGTTTGAGCTGAACATCTATCATTGCGTTGTTGAATCCTGTCTCGATAAGAAATCCAAAATTTCATGTGCCACGCGCGCTTTGGGTGCTTTAGGGATGTCGCGACACTGATCGCCCATCAATACGCTGACCGCATTGTTATCGGCTTCAAAACCGATCTCTGCATTGCTGACGTCGTTCACCACAATCGCATCAAGCTTTTTATCTGCCATTTTAGCGCGAGCATACGCCATTACATTCTCGGTTTCTGCGGCAAAGCCCACCACAAGTGTCGGGCGCTGCTCGCTTAAAGATACCTCGGCCAGAATATCGGCCGTGCGTTCCAATCGAAGGGTAGCATCGGCATCGGTTTTTTTAATTTTCTGCAGGCTGGGCTCCGTTACCCGGTAATCTGCCACGGCAGCTGCAGCAATGAACGCATCTACGCCCGGCAATTGCTCGAAAACAACACGGTGCATCTGTGCGGCCGAACGGACATCAATGCGCTGAACCCCTGCAGGCGTTGCCAGAGCCACAGGCCCTGAAACCAGAACCACCTGCGCGCCTTGGGCAGCGGCGGCGGCGGCCAAGGCATAGCCCATCTTTCCCGAGCTGCGGTTGCCAATATAGCGGACCGGATCGATATCTTCGTAGGTTGGGCCTGCCGTGATTAATACGCGTCGTCCTGCCCATGCCCCAGTGTTTACTGAGAGCGCTTGCAGCAGCTGTTCCGGCTCCAGCATGCGGCCCTCACCGACTTCGCCGCAGGCCTGTTCACCGCTGGCTGGACCCAATACGCGGAGCCCGCGGGCAGTCAAAATCGCAAGATTGGCTTGGGTGGCGGCATTTTGCCACATCACTCGGTTCATGGCCGGCGCCAATGCAATAGGCGCCTCAGTGGCAAGACACAAGGTGCTCAACAGATCATTGGCGTGGCCTCCTGCCAAACGCGCCATGAAATCGGCACTGGCTGGGGCAACAAGAATTCTGGTTGCCCAACGCGCCAACTCAATATGGCTCATGGCCTGTTCCGCTGAGGCATCCCAGACATCGGAGCGCACTGGATGGCCGGAAACGGCCTGCAAGGTGGTGGTAGTAACGAAATGTTGGGCTGCCGCGGTCATCACCACACGCACTTCAGCACCGGCACGCGTCAACTGCCGGACCAATTCCGGGCATTTGTAAGCCGCTATACCGCCGGTAATCCCCAACAGGATGCGTTCTCCGTTCACCGCTCACCCTATGTTTTCTGATAACACGATAGGCATTAGCTTAACCCAAAAGCCCGCAGATTCCGATTCTTGGCTGCAAACTGCTGATGCATTCTAGACAAATGAAAATACCCCAAGACAAGCCGTGGATACTGGCGCAGAACAAGGCACTTGCCCATGGCATCGCCAGCTTGAGTCAGGACGAATTGTTGAGTGTACTGGGCGCGCCGCAACGACAGGCCTTGCCGGAACACCTGGCCGACCTTCCGCATGACGGCCTGCGGTCTTTGAAACAATCGGGCATTGGTGAATTTAGCACCCAATATCAAGTAGGTATTGGACTGGCATGCAAGCTGGCAGCCAGCCTGGAGCTGGGCACCCGGTATTGGAGCCAAGCCCCTGTTTTCGGCCACGCACTGAACAACCCTGAAACCGTGCGTTGTTGGCTTAGAACCGAACTACGCGACCGAAACCAAGAGGTGTTCTCCTGTTTTTTCCTTGACAGCCGGCACCGGTTGATACGTTACGAAGAACTGTTCAAGGGTGGCCTGGACAGCGCCGAAGTGCATCCGCGCATTGTGCTGCAGCAATGCCTTAGCTATCGGGCTGCGGCGGTCATGTTGGCGCATAACCATCCCAGTGGCCACCCAGAGCCCAGTGCTGCCGACCATGCGCTGACCCAACGCTTGAAGCAGGCCTTGGCATTGATTGATGTGCGCGTTCTGGACCATTTCATCGTCGCGGGAAACCGCATCACCTCATTTGCTGAACAGGGCTGGTTGTAGCATCGGGGTGCGTCCGGGGGCCGGTTCAGGCTACAATAAGACACCTTATTGGAACCTGTAGCCCTGTGAAAGACCATCTTCGTGAACTGGTGGCGCAAGCCTTGTTGGATCTGCGCCGTGAAGGCAAAATTCCGGCAGACATGGTCTTGCCTGACTATGTAATTGAACGGACCAAATCCCGCGAACACGGCGATTACGCGACCAATGTCGCCCTGCTCTTGGCAAAACGCATCGGCATGAACCCAATGGCGCTGGCCGAAGCCCTGATTGAAAGCATGGACAGCAATGACGAATCCAAGCACATCGAGCGTGTTGCCGTAGCCAAACCGGGCTTCATCAACTTCACCATTTCACGGCGTTGCCTGCTTTCCACGGTACGGCGCGTATTCGAATCCGGCCAGGATTTCGGCAAACAGGCGCCGGGTTCACGCGAGTCGGTCACGGTGGAGTTCGTGTCCGCCAATCCGAACGGACCCCTGCATGTGGGTCATGGCCGCGGTGCGGCCTATGGCGCCACCGTTGCCAACCTGCTTGAGGCTGCAGGGCATTCGGTGCAACGCGAATACTATGTCAACGATGCCGGCCGACAAATGGATATTTTGGCGGTCAGCGTCTGGTTGCGTTACCACGAACTGTGCGGTGTCAACATCCGTTTTCCCGACAACGGCTACAAAGGCGAGTATGTGACCGATGTGGCGCGCACCCTGCGTGCCGAAGCCGGCGATCGCTTACGGCGCACCGCGCTTGAAGTACTTGAAGGTGTACCCGATGATGAGAGTCAGGGTGGCGACAAGGAAAAACATGTCGATGCCTTAATTGCCAATGCCCGTTCGCTACTGGGTGAAAGCGATTACCGTCAGGTCTTCAATGCCGGGCTGGAATGGTGTCTGGCTGATATCCGTAACGACTTACACGGCTTTGGTGTTGACCATGATTTGTTTTTCTCAGAACGCTCGTTGAGCACCGAAGGCTTTGTACAACGTGCCGTTGAAACCTTACGCAACAACGGCCACCTGTACGAACAAGAAGGCGCACTGTGGTTCCGCGCCACCGATTTCGGCGACGACAAAGACCGCGTGGTCATTCGCGATAACGGCGTATCCACCTATTTCGCCTCCGATCTCGGTTACCTGCTGTCAAAATTCGAACGCGGTTTTGAACGCGCGCTGTATATCTTCGGCGCCGATCACCACGGCTACATTGTGCGCTTGAAAGCAGCCGCCCAAGGTCTGGGGCTCGACCCTTCAAAAATTGAGATTCAGCTGGTTCAGTTCGCCATTCTGTTCCGCGGCGGCGAGCGTGTGCAGATGTCGACCCGCGCCGGCAGCTTTGTGACCTTGCGCGAGCTGCGTGAAGAAGTGGGCAACGATGCTGCGCGCTTCTTCTATGTCATGCGCAGCAACGATCAACATTTGGATTTCGACCTGGACTTGGCCAAGAGCCACTCCAAGGAAAATCCGGTGTATTACATTCAATACGCCATCACCCGCTCTGCTGGCCTGTTTCGCAAGCTCAAGGAAAAGCAGTGGAGCTACAACGACAGCGCAGCAGTGGCACACCGTGAACAGATGTCCTCAGAGTTTGAAAGCATTTTACTCGGCGAACTGATGCGTTACCCTGAAGTCATTGAATCGGCAGCGGTCAACCGCGGCCCACAGATCATGGCCAATTATCTTAGAGAGACCGCCAACGCGTTCCATTCGTTTTATGAGAACTGCGATATTTTGAGTGAAGACGAGGCGGTGCGTAGCGCACGCCTGGGCTTATGCAAAGCCACCGCGCAAGTGCTCAGCAACGGTCTGGCACTGTTGGGCGTTTCTGCGCCGGAGCGCATGTAATGGCAAGGAAACAGGCCAGACGGCAAGGCAGCAATGGCACACCGGCATGGGCATGGCTGTTGGCGGGCTTATTTGTCGGCGCGCTGGCGTATTTCGGCTATCTTCAGTACCAGACCATGTCGGCAAAGCCTGAAACGCAACTGCCGGTTCCTGAAAAAGATGTCGATAAATCCGATGCAACAGACCAAGCCACACCGCCGACCAGCGGCGACGGGGTTTTGGATACTGACTACAGCTTTTATGACGTACTGCCATCTCAGGAAAATTCGGATGAAGCGCCGCCGGATGATGCCATCAATGCCGCAGTACGCGAAGCCGAAAAGCCGACTAAGCCGGCCACCCCGGATGCAGCAATACCGGAGCCTGCAAAGGATGACAACGCGCTTTACATCCTGCAAGTTGCCTCTTTTGAACGCAGCGCCGATGCCGATGACCTGAAGGCACGCATTGCTTTGTCTGGCGAATCTGCACGCGTAGAACAAGCTGAAGTGAACGGCAAAACAATGTATCGGGTCCGGACCGGGCCCTACAGCGGCGCCAAAGCCGCCGATACCGCCAAGGCCAATTTGGCCGGGCAAGGCATTGCCAGCGTACGCTACAAAGTGAAGTAATCTCTGCCGCTAAATACCGCGGATTTAGCGCTTCAGGCGAATCAGTGCCGAGGTGTCTTCTTCGCCGAAACCGGCATCCACCAACGCCTGGTAATCCATCAGGCTTTGCTGAACCACCGAATACTCTTTTCCCAAAGCTTTGGCCATGGCTTCAACGATGTGCAGATCTTTAAGCAGCAAGGCGGATTTGAACCCCGGCACATAGGTATGCGCCATCATGGTTGCGCCGCGCTTATCCAGAAACCAGTTGCCGGCGGCACCGGCGGCCAAAGTGGACACCAAGGTTTCTTTTGACAGGCCCAAGGCTTCACCGAAAGCCAGACCCTCG
>JAHEBG010000081.1 GCA_024642445.1 Gammaproteobacteria bacterium
CTTCCCGGATCCAGAAGCTGTGGCTATCACGCAAGGTCTGCCGTACCAGGGCATTTTCCGTGTTCAGATCATCCAGACCCGCCATCTGCCAGTTGTCGGTTTGTTCTTTTACGGCGTAATCCACAATGTCCGGGGTCCAATGGTATATCCCCAGGGCCGCTTGGTTTGGGTCAGCACCGTTGTTTTGGTTGAATGGAAATTGGCTGGGCGCATGCCCTTGGCCAGCCTCCGGCAGATAGCGAAAGCCCTTGCCTGCTGCATCGGGCGTCCAAGACGCCCGTTCGTATTGGAAAAAATTGCCGACATGGTTGACCACCACATCCTGAATCAAATACATGCCGTTGCCGTGCAAGGCGCGGCTCAGGGCCTGCATATCCGCCAGGGTTCCGTAATGCCTGTCCACCGATTTGAAGTCGGTGGCCCAATAGCCGTGGTAGCCGCTGTATTGGCTGCTGGCACTCCACCATTGTTGTGCCACCGGTGGTGTAGGCCATACCGCGGTTGCGCCCAGGCCTTTGATATAGTCGATTTTTTCGCGCAGGCCCTGCAGATCGCCGCCGGAAAAATGGCTGTCAAGCTCTGGGTTATATTCGCCAACGCCTTGATTGTTGTTGCTGGGGTCGCCGTCATTAAATCGGTCGATCATCACCATATAGATGATTTGATCGCGCCAATCCGGCGAAGGCACATGCAGTGGCCCAGAAGCTGCCGCGTTCACATTTGTGCTGATGACAAAGCCGACAATCAGCGAAATTTTCAGCCCGAAATTCCGATTAACCATAGCGCCGCGCTCATTTTAATCAATGTGTTATGCAGTTCAGCATGGCACGGGTTGCGCGTGCTAACCGACTGAATCAGCGATGAATACGTATGTATTTAGTGTTAATACTTTAGAATTTCTGCAATCATTTTAACCGTTCGTTAATAAAATCCGGCAGGTCTGTCCTGTGGGACAACCGCCGTAACAATACTTACATAACATTGCTGTTCAATGGAGAGGAATAATGGTACTAAAGCGCAATATGCTCAGCGTGGCTTTGATGTCGGCCACCATGATGATGGTAGGCACCGCCTATGCTCAAGAAGCAGACACGGCCGAAACCAAGAAGGCTGCCGATGAGGCCGAGACTATCGATAAGGTCACGGTTAAAGGTATCCGACGCGGTATCGAAAACGCCATTGAAACCAAGCAGAGCAACAGCAGTATCGTTGAATCAATTTCGGCCGAAGACATTGGTAAACTGCCGGACTCCTCCATTGCCGAATCCATTGCCCGTCTGCCCGGCTTGACCGCCCAGCGTGAGCGTGGCCGTGCCACCCAAATCAATATCCGTGGTTTCGCAGGCGATTTCGCCGGCACCACCCTCAACGGCCGCGAACAAGTCAGCCTCGGCGATAACCGTGGCGTTGAGTTCGATCAGTACCCTTCCGAATTGTTGAGTGGCGTTACCGTATATAAAACCCCGGATGCCGGCTTGGTAGGTCAGGGTCTGTCGGGTACCGTGGATCTGCAAACGGTTCGCCCGTTGTCCTACGGCGAAAAAGTTCTGGCGATGAACTACCGTTTTGATCAGAACAAAGTTGCCGGTGAATCCAGCAATGGCAACCGTTACAGTTTCTCTTATGTTGATCAGTTCATGGACAACACCGTGGGTATCGCCATTGGCTATGCCCATTTGGACAGCCCGAGCCCGGGTTATCAGAATGAAGCCTGGGGTTATGCCGACGGCCCATCCAACACCAAGGTGTTCGGCGGCGGCAAACTGTACCATTTTGATAACAACCTGACCCGCGACGGCGTCATGGCAACCCTGCAGTTCAAGCCCAACGAGTTCTACGAATCCAACCTTGATATTTTCTATTCGAAGTTTGAAAAAACCGAAGTCAAGACCGGTATGGAATTCGGTACCGCCTGGGGTCAGGGCGTTCTTCAGCCTGGCTACACCGTAAATTCGAACGGCACGATTACCGACAGCACCTGGACCAACGTAAAGCCTGTGCTGCGCATGGACAGCAATCCGATCAACGACAAGCTGTTCTCCATCGGTTGGAACAACAAATTCAAGTTGAATGACAACTGGTCGGTGACCGCCGATTTTTCGGCTTCCAGTGCCGACCGCCATTTCGATGTGCTGGAAACCTATGCCGGTCTTAAGGGCAATGGTACCGCCACGGTCAATGTCAGTCTCGACCCAAGCGGCCAGTACAACAACTACACATTCAATGTAGATCTCAACGACCCGAACAATTTGCAATTGATTGATGCCGGCAACTGGGGTCAGGACGGCTACCTGAAAGCTTTCGAAGTGAAAGACAAGCTGCATTCCTTCCGCTTGGATGCCGCGCGTACCTTTGATGAAGGCTTCATTAGTAGCCTCGAATTCGGCTATAACTTCACCAGCCGTACCAAAGAAAAGAGCTCAGACGAATACCGTCTGTGCATTAGCGCCACCCAATGCGGTAACGGTTCGGCCAGCGCGGCTTTCCCAGGTACTTCCGGCGCCTTCGCATTCGGCGGCCTAAACGGCTTGGCGGTATTCGACGCCACGCAACTGCTTGCCTCTGGTTTTTATCGTCTTGACAATAAAAACCATCCCGATATTGCCCGTAAAAACTGGGAAGTCAATGAAGACGTGTCCACCTTCTTCGCCCAGGCCAACATTGATACCGATTTAAGCGATAGCGTTTCACTGAAAGGCAATGTCGGCTTCCAGTTCGTACGTGTCAGCCAGAGCTCATCGGCAGTTCTTAATATCGATGGTTCAGGCACCGGTCCGTTGACCACCGACGGTGATTCCTATACCAACTTCCTGCCTAGCCTGAACCTGAACTTCGGTCTCCCGAACGATCAGTACGTACGTTTCGCGGCAGCCAAGCAAATGGCCCGTCCACGTATGGACGACATGCGCGCCAATCTCGATCTGGGTATTTGTTTGACCGTCTGTGCCGGTCTGCAAGGTCCGGTGTGGTCGGGCGGTGGCGGAAATCCGAAACTGCGCCCTTGGTTGGCCAATGCTTACGATCTTTCGTATGAGAAATACTTCACCAGCGAAGCCGGCAATAAAGGCTATGTCAGTGCCGCTTATTTCTTCAAAGACCTGCAGTCCTATATTTACCGTCAAGACATCCAGTGGGACTACAGCGGCTATCCATTGCCTGCGCCTACAGGTGGCCAGATTCCGGGCGTGAATTTCCCTACCAGCACCACCGGTAGCCTGAATGCACCGTCTAACGGCGAAGGTGGTGTGCTGAAGGGCCTTGAATTGGCAGTCTCGGTGCCTCTGGATATCTTGTGGTCGCCGCTGGAAGGGTTTGGTATACAAGCCAGCTATTCGGATACCAAGAGTGCCATCAGCCCGAACGGCCCAGGCAGCTCGGAGCCGTTGCCGGGTCTGTCCAAATACGTATCCAACGTAACCGCCTACTATGAAAACCACGGCTTCTCGGTGCGCTTCAGCCAACGTCACCGCTCTGGATTCCGTGCCGAAACCCGCGGCTTCGGCGCCGATCTGACCTACATCAACATCAACGCCGAAACCGTGCAAGACGCGCAGATCAACTACAGTTTCAGCGAAGGTACCTTCAAGGATCTGACCTTGTTCTTGCAAGTCAGCAACATCGGTGACGAACCGTTCACCACTTCCGACGGTGGCGATCCGGGCGCTCGTCCGGTTCAGTACTTTGAATACGGCCGTACCACGCTGTTGGGCTTCAGCTACAAGTTCTAATCCCGTATCATAGGGGTAACACCACTTTGCCGGCCAAGTGCCGGCAAAGTTTATTTCGGGAGCCCTTATGCTGGACAAACAACCTGCCGCACTCGTGGCCGACATTGGCGGTACCAATGCGCGCTTTGCACTGGCAGACCTTTCCGGACCAAGCCCGGTATTGAGTGCTGCACAATCCTTGCCAGCGGCGGATTTTGCCAGCCTGCAGCAGGCGGTTGAACACTATCTGGCCGGCTGCGGCGAACGTCCTACCGTAGCCGCCTTTGCCGTGGCCTGTCCGGTTTCCGGCGATGAAGTGCGTTTGACCAATCGGGCCTGGGCGTTCAGTCAATCGGAATTGCAGGCCCGTCTTGGCTTGCAGCGGCAAGTGGTTATCAATGATTTTGGTGCGGCGGCATTGGCAACGCTGGCTCTGGGCGATGCCGATCGGGTGATTTTACATGGCGCCTCAGATCAGCAACGTACTGGGCCAATTACCGTCATCGGCCCTGGCACCGGTCTGGGTGTGGCTCTGTTGGTGGGCGATGACGTGCGCGGCTGGCAGGTGGTGGAAACCGAAGGCGGGCATGTCAGCTTTGCGCCGCAGGTGGAAGAAGAACAACGAATTGCCGATTGGGTGGCGGCACGCCATCATGGCCGCTGTTCGAATGAACGCCTGTTGTGCGGCAAGGGCCTGTCATATATTGATGCGGTGCTTGGCGAACGCGAAACATTGCGTGATCCGGCAGATATTGTTTCCGCCGCGCTGGAAGGCAACGATGTCATTGCACGCCGAACACTGGCGCGCTTCTGTTCAATTTTCGGCAGTGTGGTAGGCGATGCGGCATTAATGCACGGCGCTAAAACAGTGGCCATTGCCGGCGGCATCATTCCGCGCTTCATTCCTTATCTGCGCGCCAGCGCTTTTCGTGAGCGGGTGTTGGCCAAAGGCCGATTCGCCACCTATCTGGAAACGGTAGCGATGCATGTCATTACCCATGAGTCGCCGGGGTTGGTGGGTGCTGCGCTGGCACTAAAAACACCAAGCGTACGCTGAGCTTTACCGAGTGGGCTATACTTGAAGCTTAACCGCAGAGTCTGCGAGAGATGAAATCGAAAACCACGTCGTTTGACATTGCCTACCGTGCCGGGGTTTCCCAGTCCACGGTGTCGCGTGCCTTACGCAACAGCCCGTTAGTGAATGAAGAAACCCGCAAGCGCATTCAGGCCATTGCCAAAGAAATGCACTATACGGTGGACAAGAACGCGTCCAATCTGCGTTCTCAGCATTCCGATACCTTGGCGGTGTTGCTGTTTGAAGATCCCACCTCGGACGATTCGCAAATCAACCCGTTTTTTATGTCAATGATCGGCTCGATCACCCGGGCCTGTTCGCAGTATGGCTATGATTTGTTGATTTCCTTCCAGCAGGCCTCCGATGATTGGCATGCCGATTTTGAGGACAGCCGGAAAGCGGATGGAATCATTCTTCTGGGCTACGGCGATTACCTCGATTATGCCCATCGACTGCACAAACTGATTGAGCAAGGCACCCACTTCGTGCGTTGGGGGCCGGTTTTGCCCAGCCAGCCCGGTATTACCATCGGTTGTGACAACCACTTGGCCGGCCGGGAAATGACCGAGCACTTATTGCTTCAGGGCCACCGGCGTATCGCGTTTCTGGGGCATGCCTCTGAACAACGTTACCCCGAGTTCTTCGAGCGCTATCGGGGTTACTGCGATGCTTTGGTGCAAGCCGGTATTACGCTGGAGCAGGTCTTGCAGATTGACGCCATAACCACCGAACAGGCCGGATTTGAGGCGATGAACAGTTTGCTTGATTCCGGCAACGCTCCTGACGCCGTATTCGGTGCCAGCGATCTGATTGCCATCGGCGCCATGCGCGCCATCCAGTCCCGCGGCTTGCGTGTTCCTGAAGATATCGCGGTAGTGGGGTTTGATAATATCCCCATCGCCAATTTTGTTTCACCAGGCTTAACCACGGTCCTGCAAGACACCAAACAAGCCGGTGAATCGCTGGTCAAAACACTCATTCATCAAATCAATAACGAGCCGGCGGCAAGTCAGATGCTGCCGGCACGCCTGGTTATTCGCCGCTCGTGCGGCGCACTTTCCCAGCCTGTAGACGATTCAGCGCTTCAATAAGCGCCGGTTCAGTTAGCGCATTTTCGAACAGCAACACTTCCACGCCGTGTGCAGGCACCGTTACTTTCAGTTTCGGGTGGCCTGCTGCTACGGTGTAGCGTTGTTCACTAAGCGCAGAACGCCACTCGCCGGGCTGCATCAATTTGTTCAGCCGAAAACGCGCTGGCTTATCGCCTTTATTAAGCAATACCAGTGCGCTCTGGTTTTTACC
>JAHEBG010000082.1 GCA_024642445.1 Gammaproteobacteria bacterium
CTTGCGTTCGAACACATGCACCGCAAAGCCTTGTCCTGCAAGGGTCTGGGCAGCCATTAAACCGGCTGGGCCGCCGCCGATGATCGCGATTTTTTTGGGCTGTACTGCAGCGTGCATGCCGAATCCGGTGATAATAAGGGCTTCAGTTTAGAGGAATTGACCCGCCCATGCCGTATACCCCGATATTGGCCACGCTGGCGTATGTGCTTTCGCCCGACAAAAAACAGGTGTTACTGATACACCGCAATGCCCGGGAAAACGACGAGCATCTGGGCAAATACAACGGCCTTGGCGGCAAAGTGGAAGACAACGAAGATGTGGTGGCCAGTATCCGGCGCGAAGTGATGGAGGAGGCGGGCATTGTTTGTGAGCGGATGTCCCTGCGCGGTAGCATTTCTTGGCCGTTCTTCGGGAAAAACGGGGAACACTGGTACGGTCTGATTTTTTTGGTGGAAACGTTTACCGGCACCCCATTGACCCGGAATCCGGAAGGCGATTTGTGCTGGGTGGATGTGGATAAAATCATGGCATTGCCTATGTGGGACGGCGATCGACACTTTCTGCCCTTGGTGTTCGATGACGATCCACGGCCATTTCACGGCGTGATGCCGTACCAAGATGGCAAAATGAAGTCATGGTCTTTCTCAAGAATATAATATAACGCATTGATTTATAGAAAATTGACTGCCTGCGTACCGCTGCGTACGGGTATATCGGCTTGCGGTTCAATTTAACAAATTATTAAGCTATAATTTCCTGAGCTTACATCCAATTCTGTAACGCACGGATTTGGTGCTACTCGCCTGATAACGGCGCATTTTTACCCACCCCCATCCATTATTCAAATTTTTGAGAGGCTTTCATGGCAAATATTTCCTTCCGTAAACAGGCATTGGTTGTTGCCATACACGCCGCCGTATTTTCTCCGCTTGCCGCTGCCCAGGACGCGGCAGTGCTCGATAAAATCGAAGTGACGGCCGATCGTCGTGTGGAGAATATCCAGGACGTTCCTGTTTCGGTCAGCACCGTGAGCGGTGAAAACTTGGATGTGCTGGCCTCAGGCGGCCAGGATGTGCGCTTTCTGTCCGGTCGCACGCCCAGCCTGAACATTGAATCGTCTTTCGGTCGCGCCTTTCCGCGTTTTTACATCCGCGGTTACGGCAATACCGATTTCCGTTTGAATACCTCGCAGCCGGTGTCTTTGGTGTACGACGATATCGTGCAGGAAAATCCGATCCTTAAAGGCTTCCCGGTATTCGATGTCGACCAAGTTGAGGTATTGCGTGGTCCACAAGGCACTTTGTTCGGCCGTAACTCGCCGGCCGGTGTGGTCAAGTTCAATTCAGTCAAGCCATCCGAAGAGGTTCAAGGCTACGGCAAGATTTCTATGGCTTCGTACGGCGGACTGAATGCCGAAGGCGCCATTGGTGGCGGCTTGAACGACGGTTGGAGCGCGCGCGTATCCGGACTGTACCAGCACCGTGATGATTTCGTTGATAACACCTTTACCAATGAAAAAGATGCCTACGAGGGCTATGACGAATTGGCCTTGCGCGCCCAGTTGATGTATCAGGGCGACGGTTTCGAAGCACAATTTGGTGCGCACTACCGTAATCTGGATGGAACCGCCCGTTTGTTCCGTGCCAACATGATCACTCCAGGCACCAATAACCCGGTTCCTGGTTTTGATCGGAATAAAATTTCTATCGATGGCCAGAACGAGCAGCGTTTGAGCCAATTTGGTGCCAACGCCCGTTTGCGCTGGGATTTCGAAGGCTACAGCCTGCATTCCATTACCGGTTACGAAACCTTGGATACCTTCAGCCGTGGCGATATTGACGGCGGATACGGCGCCTCGTTCCTGCCATCCTCGGGCCCGGGCTTTATTCCGTTCGCCTCCGAGTCGGCCGATGGCATTCCCGAGCATTCGCAATGGACCCAGGAATTCCGTATTGAAACCAATGGCGATGCAACCGTGAATTGGCAGGCCGGTGTGTTCTTCTTCAAGGAAGATTACAAGGTCGAAAGCTTTAGCTGGGACACCTTGTTTACGCAATCTTTGGACGGTTACCAACGTATCCGCCAGACCAACGACTCCTGGGCCGTGTTCGGCGCCACCACATGGGATGTCAGTCCGGATTTCGAACTGCGCGTTGGTGCCCGTTACACCGTGGATAAAAAAGACCTGACCGTTCTGGATTACTGGAATACCGGTTTCGTACCGTGCGTACTTCTGGGTAAGTGCACTCTGGCGCAATTGGCTGCGCAGGAGCCGGACGGAGATCTGTCGGCATCGCCGGAAGATAAGAAATTCAGCTGGGATATGTCGGGTACTTGGAAGCTCAACGAAGACGTTAATGTCTACGCACGCATAGCTACAGGCTACCGTGGCAGCAGCATCCAAAGTGCCGGTGCCTTCAATGCCAAGTCCGTGGCCAACCCGGAAACCTCGACCTCGTTCGAAGCCGGCATCAAAGCCGATTTCTGGGATAACCGTGCGCGTTTGAATGCCGGCGTGTTCTACTACGAAATCAAAGACCAGCAACTGACCGCCGTGGGTGGTGCATTCAATGCCAACATTCTTCTGAATGCCGACAAGTCGGTTGGTCGCGGCTTTGAGGTCGATTTCCAGGCATACCTGACCGACAATCTGTTGGTGACCTTGGGTACCGGCTACAACGACACCGAAATCCAGGATAAAAACCTGGCGGTAGCGGTCTGCGCCCAATGCACGGTTACCGATCCTCTGGATTCGTTCGGCGCAGCCCTGATCGATGGCAATGCCCTGCCACAAGCACCGAAGTGGACCCACAATGTCACCGCACGCTGGGGCATGCCAACCGGTGACGGTGCCGAGTTCTATGTGTTCACCGATTGGGTCTACCGCAGCGAAGTCAATTTCTTCCTGTATGAATCGGTGGAATTCACCGGCAAGTCGATGGTTGAAGGCGGTCTGCGTGTGGGCTACAACTGGGAAAACGGCAAGTATGATGTGGCACTGTACGGCCGTAATATCACCAACGAGCTGGCCATCCTCAGTGGCATCGATTTCAACAATCTGACCGGTATGGTCAACGAGCCACGCACTGTGGGTGTTGAGTTCAAAGCCGGTTTCTAAGCAAACGGCATAGCGTCTGAAAAGGGCCGGGCAACCGGCCTTTTTCTTTTGCGTTATGCTAATTACACCTCGTTTACCTTTTGGAGTGCCGAATGGCCAATGCCTTTGAATTTTCCGCTATCGATATCGACGGCAATCCCCAGGACTTCGCTGACTACAAAGGTCAGGTTTTATTGGTGGTGAATACCGCGTCCAAATGCGGATTTACCCCGCAATATACCGGCCTGGAAGCGCTTTGGCGTGAGCACAAAGATAAGGGCTTCATGGTGCTGGGCTTTCCCTGCGATCAATTCGGCCATCAGGAACCGGGCGATGCCGATGAAATCAAGAATTTCTGTTCGCTGAGTTACGACGTGAGTTTTCCGATGTTTTCCAAAGTGGAAGTCAACGGCAGTGCCGCCCATCCTTTCTACCAGTGGTTAAAGCAGGAGAAATCCGGGCTGCTCGGCATTGGCGCAATCAAGTGGAACTTCACCAAGTTCCTGATAGGCCGTGACGGTTCGGTACTGAAGCGTTATGCCCCAACCGACAAGCCGGAAGCCATCGAAAAAGACATTCTCAAAGCACTGGCTGCTTAATTCAGCCCCTGCAGTTCACGTGCGGCATCCGCCAGTTTGCCGCGCCATAGAAACAGATCCCAGTAGCTGCCGCCTAACTGTCGCCAAAGCACGGCGGCACGCAGGCCGGCCAGCAGTGCCGCGCGCACTTCCGCCACCACCTGGCTCTGCGCCAGATACACGGGGTTGCCCTGAACCATGATTTTGGGCCCTAACGGGCTGACGATTTCCGCGTAGCAACGGCCCAGCTCGGCCAGAACAACCGGATGGGTGGGGCCGAGCTCAGTGACTTTCGGCTGTACAGCGGCCAACGCGTTCTGCAGCTGCCCCGGAGCCTGTCGGTTTCGGCTGTATTGTCGCTCCAGATGCAGCATATTGAGGGCTATACGTGTCATCGCGCCGTCACGGGCGGATTCCCCCTGCAGTTGGCCAAGCAGTTGTTTCAAGCCAGGCTTCAACTGATGCCGATTGCCGAATACCGATTCGGTGTTTTCGGCATCGAAGATGAACAGGCTGTTGATGCAGGTGGCCAACCGATCGGTTTGCGCTTGGCCCTGATTGGCCATCAGTTGCACCTGCTCAATGGCCTGCAACAAGCCTGCCAATGCTATTGCGCGTTCAATCATGAAAAATTTTCCTGTCGTAATTGGGTTTCCATCGGGGCATTGGTGGTTTCAATCACGGCGCCGCCCAAGCAGACATCGCCATCGTACAGCACCAGCGACTGCCCGGGCGTCACGGCGCGCTGTGGGGTATCGAATACCACGGAAAGGCAGCCGTTATCCAGCACATCAACATGGCATGCCACATCCTGTTGTCGGTAACGGGTTTTCGCCGTGCATTGAAATGACCGTGCAGGTGCCTGACCGCTGATCCAATGGGCGGATTCACTCTGCAGATGGCTGGAATGCAGCCAATCGGAATCGATGCCCTGATCGACATAAAGAATATTTCGCTTGATGTCTTTGCCGACCACGAACCAGGGCGCTGCCTGCCGGCCCTTGATGCCACCGATATGCAGGCCTTCCCGTTGGCCCAGCGTGTAATAGAACACGCCGGAGTGGGTTCCCACGGTTTGTCCGTCGACACTGCGAATATCGCCTGCTTGTGCCGGAAGATACTGCGACAGGAAATCCCGGAAATCGCGCTCTCCGATGAAACAGATGCCGGTTGAATCTTTTTTGGCGGCTGTGCCGAAACCGGCCTGAAGTGCCAGTTCACGCACTTTGGTTTTCGGCAGATGGCCAATGGGAAACAGTGTGGCAGAAAGTTGCGATTGGCCGAGTTGATGCAGGAAATAGGTCTGGTCCTTGCCGTCATCGACGCCGCGTACCAGCTGGTATAAGCCATCGCATTCGCGCACTTGCGCGTAGTGGCCGGTGGCAATTTTTTCAGCCCCCAGCTGGCGGGCTTCGTCCAGAAAGGTTTTGAATTTTATTTCACGATTGCACAGCACATCCGGATTGGGGGTGCGTCCGGCTCTATACTCTGCCAAAAAATGGGTGAATACATCGGCCCAGTAGGCTTTGGCGAAATTGCGCGAGTAAAACGGAATGCCCAATTTCCCACAAACTGCCAAGGCATCCTTTCGGTCCTGTTCGGCGCGGCATTCGCCGTTGTCTTCTTCGTCCCAGTTCTGCATGAACAGGCCGGAAACCTCATAGCCCTGTTGCTTCAGCAACAAAGCGCTGACCGACGAATCCACGCCGCCGGATACGCCCAGCATGACTTTCATGGCAGCGCTCACAGTTGCTGTACCGCGCTTAAGGGGTGAAGCTGGCCGTTCATGAAGTCTTGCAGGGTCTGCCAGACCAAGGGGCTGCGATGTCGGTTGCTCAACGCGCGGATATCCTCGGCGGACAGCCAGTGGGCGGCCACAATGCCTTCATCCAGTGTCCGCTCGGGATGGTGGTGCACGGCCGTCGCGGCAAAAGCCAGGCGTAGATAATGCTGGCCGGTTTCTGGCACCTTCCATTGGTAGGCACCGATGAACGCGTTGATTTCGACCTGCCAAGCGGTTTCTTCCAGAGTTTCCCTTGCGGCTGCGGCACACAGGGATTCCTCCGGTTCCAGATGGCCGGCCGGCTGGTTGTAGACAGTCAGCCCGGAAACCCGCTCTTCCACCATTAAAAAGCGCCCGTCACGCGCCACCACGGTAGCTACGGTGACGTCGGGTTGCCAAAACTTTCCGCTGCGGTAACTCATTTCAAAGGGCTTTGCATTAACATCCGTCCATTATCGCCGATTTCGGCCACTTGTATTTTGCGTCTTGATGCCCTATTTATAGACTATGAGTGAAGAGAATTCCCCCTACCGGCGGATTGATGGCGGCGCCTTGCTGGAAGT
>JAHEBG010000083.1 GCA_024642445.1 Gammaproteobacteria bacterium
CAGCAAAGTGCCGGCAGTAAAGTTCAACGAGCCGCTTTGCCCGAACAAATGCCACTCGAACGGCGGCAGACCAAGGGTGGGCTCCAGTGCGAAAATTTTTACCCCGATGAATTCGGCCAGTACCGCATTGACGCAGAAAAACGCCGCAAGAAAAACGAACAGTTTCTGCGGTTTATCCAGGGTCACGGTTCAGGCTTTGCTGAAGGGTATGCGTTCGGGGGAAACCGCGCCGCCCGAGATGATAAACGCCATAGCTTGGTCAGCCGTCCAATCGGTGGGGATCAATTGGCTGACGGGGACGATTTCCAGATAGCCGGACGTTGGGTTGGGAGTAGTGGGCACATACACTGCGGCCAACTCCTCACCGGTGGCTTCATCGGCCAGTATTCGGGTAACAAAACCCACCGATTTCATATTTTCGTGCGGGAAATTGATCAAGACCACGCGCTGCGTGCCATCGGGTTTGGTTTGCAGCATGTCCAGCAATTTGCGGGCACTGCCGTACACGGTTTTTGCCAAAGGCACTTTGCCGATCAGCGCTTCCAGCCAGCCAATCAGCCGCTGACCGAGCACGCGACGGGAGATGAAGCCTACCATCAAAATGAAGGCTACCGTTACTACGATGCCAATGCCGGTTTGTGCCCAGGGTTGAGACAGCCAGCCCAGCAACATCGGGCTTTGCTCTGCCATATAGAGACTGATGGGTGTGGTAATCGGCCGGCTGACATCGGACAGCAGGCCGAACACGAATTTGAATACGATAAACACCAGCCATATCGGCGTAAGTGTCAGCAACCCGGTGAGGAAAAACGCTTGGAGTTTTTTCATGGCTCCAGTATAAACGCTTTAGTGCAAAAGACTGGCCATTTTTCGACGTGCGGCGCGCACCACGGCTTCGTCATCGATGGCGTTGAAAGCCTCGATCAGCAATGTTCTGGGCAGGCCGTCACGGAAGCTACGGTGCTGCTGGAACAACTGCAATAAACGGTTCAAGCCGGCTTCGGCCTGGCCTTGGGCGATCAATTGCAGGCCGAGCAGGCGCAGGGCTTCGGCATCGGCGGGATTGGCCTCAACCGAAGCCAACAAGACATCCACGGGTGGTGCGTCTTTGACCTGAGCGGCAAGGTCGATGCGGGCACGGGCACGGGTGATGCGGTCGTCAACGGCCAGATTGGCCGGCAACGCCTCAATCAAAGCCAGGGCTTCGGTATAGGCTTGGGTGGCGGTTAAGGCCAATGCCAGCTCCAGCTTAAGGGTTGCATTGTCGGCTGCTTCAGCTACGGCATGGCGCAGGCGAACCACTTCGCTGTGTGCATCCACTTGGGCGGGCGCTTCCGGCTCCACCTCTGCAACAATGGCCGAAGCAGGTTCAATCTGATGGTGCGTAAGAAATTCCCGCAGCTGCCCTTCGGTTAACGCCCCCGGAAAACCGTCAACGATTTTTCCGTCTTTCATCAGCACTACGGTGGGAATCGATTTGATCTGGAAATAACCGGCCAGCTGCTGTTCGGCATCCACATCGACTTTGGCCAAAACAAAGGCGCCGTTGTATTCGGCCGCCAGCTTTTCCAGAACCGGACCCAACTGTTTGCAAGGGCCGCACCATTCGGCCCAGAAGTCGATCAGAATCGGGGTGGTATTGGAGGCAATAATGACTTCGGCTTCAAAGCGCTCAAGGCCGGTGTTGATGACATGCGCGTTCATGGCAGGCGTTTCCATAGGGCTCATTAACCGATTTGCGGCAACAGGCGCGCCATTTCAAGGGCGGTCATTGCTGAATCCCAGCCTTTATTGCCGGATTTACCGCCGGCGCGGGCAATGGCCTGCTCGGTGTTTTCGGTGGTGACTACGCCAAAAATCACCGGCACCCCGGTTTGCAAGCCGGCCTGGGCAATGCCTTTGGCGGCTTCATTGCAGACATAATCGTAGTGTGTGGTCTCGCCACGGATTACCGCACCCAGGCAGATTACGGCCGAGTACTTTCCGGATTTGGCCAACTGCAGTGCCACCAAGGGCAATTCAAACGCGCCCGGCACCGGTACCGTATCAATGTCGGTTTCACGCACGCCATGGCGTTGCAGACAATCCACAGCCGCCGATTGCAGACGGTCGGTGATGAAATCATTGAAACGGGCGGTCACCACGGCAATGCGCAGGCTTTCACCGTTCAGGGATCCTTGAATCTTCATGAAATGCTCTCTATCGGGGGCGGCAGGTCGATGGCATGACCGAACTTGCGGTTTTTGGTGAACAGGTAATGGTGGTTGACGCTGTTGGCGGGAATCGATAAGGGCTGACGCACGATGCGGCGGCCGGGGATGGTGTTCAGGGCCAGCAGTTTCTCGGGGTTGTTGGTGAGCAGTTGCAGATCAGTAATGCCGAAGTGCGAAAGAATCTGATTGGCCATGGTGTAGTCGCGCGAATCGGCGGCAAAGCCCAGACGCAGATTGGCTTCCACCGTATCCAGGCCTTGGTCTTGCAGTTGATACGCTTTGATCTTGTTGAACAGGCCAATACCACGGCCTTCCTGGCGCAGGTAGATGATGATGCCGGAACCGGCCGCCTCGATGCGCTCGATCGACTGTTGCAGTTGGCTGCCGCAATCACAGCGCTTGGAGCCCAACACATCACCGGTGAAACATTCGGAATGAATGCGCACCAGTGTACCCGGCGCTTGCAGTTGTTGCAGCGACCCTTTTACCAAGGCGCAGTGTTCTTCACCCAGCAAGGCAGAGCGGAACACATGAAATTGAAATTCGCCGGCATCGGTTTGCAAGGGCGCGGCTTCCACTTCGGAAATCAGGTTTTCATGGCGTTTACGCCATTCCAGAAGGGCTTCAATGGAAATGATTTTCAGGCCGTGCTCGGCGGCAAACACTTCCAGATCCGGCAGGCGGGCCATTTCGCCGTCGTCTTTGATGATTTCGCAGATGACGCCGGCCGGCTCAAAACCGGCCAGACGCGCCAGATCCACGGCCGCTTCAGTGTGCCCTTGGCGTTTGAACACGCCACCGGCATCAGCGATCAGCGGAAAGATATGACCGGGCTTGTTGAAGGCCTGCGCCGGAATGTCCGGATTGGCCAGCAGTTGCAGGCAAAGGGCGCGGTCACTGGCGGAAATGCCGGTGCTGGCATTTTCCCTGGCATCCACCGATACGGTAAATGCGGTTTGCATCGATTCGGTATTGCGCGCCACTTGCAAGGGCAGATCCAAGGCTGCGGCACGCTCGGCAGTGATCGGAGCGCAGACCAAACCACGGCCGTACCGGATCATGAAATTGATGGCCTCGGGGGTAGCGCATTGCGCAGGCATCACCAGATCGCCTTCGTTTTCACGGTTTTCATCGTCCACCACAATCAGCATGCGGCCCTGGCGCAATTCTTCCAGCGCGCATTCAATGCTACTGAGTGCCGAACCGTTCATGCCGTCACCGATGCTGCGGCGGGAAAGCGCAGGAAATTTTCGATGTACTTGGCCATCACATCCACCTCCAGGTTTACCGCATCGCCCACGCGTCGGTCGGCCAGCACGGTACGTTGCAAGGTGTGCGGAATGATGCAGACCGTGAAACTGTCATCGTTAAGATCAGCAACGGTAAGGCTGATGCCGTCAACGGCAATGGAGCCTTCCTTGATCAGGTATTTGCGCTGATCCGAGGCAAAGGCAATGCGTATCTGCCAGCGGTCGTCGGTTTCGGTAATTTCGGTGATGCGGCCGGTGCCGGTGACATGGCCTTGCACCCAATGCCCGCCCACGCGGTCGCCGAAGCGCATGGCCAATTCCAGATTAACTCTGTTGCCGGCTTGCAATGTGCCCAGACTGGTTTTGTCCAGGGTTACCGCAATGGCCTCGGCACTGAAGCCCTGGGCATCCACCGCCGTTGCCGTCAAACATACGCCATTGGTGGCAATGGAATCGTCCACCGCGATCTGGCCGGCCAGATTCGGGCACTCAATGCGGAAATGTCGGCCATCGGGCCGGTGTTCAACAGCGGCAACACGGCCGATGTCTTGGATTAATCCGGTAAACATAAGGTTAGAGGCGGCCGCTTAGGACCAAATCGTCTTCAAGAACGCTATATTCTACGTGCTTTAGCGTGAGGCGTTGGTGTAAATCCTGCAATTCGTAGCCATTCAGTGCCGACAAGCCCTCGCCAAGATAGCTCGGGTTCAGATAATGGCTGATCCGCTGCACCAAGCCGGCTTTCAGGAATTCGGTGGAAAGCTGAGGGCCGCCTTCCAGCAAAATATTGCAAATACCCTCTTGGTACAAGGCTTGTAGGGCGTTGCGCAAGGACGGATCGGAAATCACGCGCGTTTGCACGGCCTCGGCATCGGTCAGTACATGCGAGTCCGCAGGCAGCTTGCCGCTACGGCTGAATACCAGGCGTATCGGTTGCGGGCCCGCATAGTCGGGCAGGCGCACGGTCAGCCGTGGATTGTCGGTACGCACGGTATTGGCGCCCACGGCGATGGCAGTGTGGGTGGCGCGCAATCGGTGACCATGCCTGCGTGCCGTCTCACCGGTGATCCATTGCGATTGGCCATTGGCCATGGCCACACGGCCGTCGAGTGTGCTGGCGATTTTCAGGTGCACAAACGGCAGCTGGCTGCGCTGGTTGTGGAAGAACACTTCGTTCAGGCGCGCGCCTTCGGTTTCAAGTACACCGGTGACCACCTCGATGCCGGCTGCACGCAATAACGTTATGCCGGCGCCGGATACGGCAGGGTTCGGGTCGATATTGGCAATCACCACACGGGCAATTCCAGCGGCAACCAGAGCTTGTGCGCACGGCGGTGTGCGTTTGGCGGTATGGCAGCAGGGCTCTAGATTCACGTACAAGGTGGCACCGCGCACATCGGCGCTGGCGTTATCCAACGCATCGCGTTCGGCATGCGCGGTTCCGGCTTGTCGATGCAGGCCTTCGGCAATCACATCACCGTCTTTAACGATGACACAACCTACCATCGGGTTGGGCCAGGTTCGTCCTTCGGCCTGTTGCGCCAGGCTGAGCGCCCGGCGCATGTAGTGCTCGTGTGCCATCAAGGCTGTTTGTAAATCACACCGTTTTTCATCACGAACGACACTTTTTCCGTAACATGGATGTCGTCATTCGGATCGCTGGGCATGGCTACAACATCGGCATAATAACCGGCTTTAATTTGACCCACCTCGGTGCTGCCCAAAACTTTAGCGGCATTGAATGTGGCGGTTTGCAAGGCTACGTTGACCGGCATGCCGGCTTCCACCATAAAGCCGAATTCGCGGGCATTATCACCGTGGAAACTTACCCCGGAATCGGTACCGAAAGCGATCGGCACGCCGGCTTTATAGGCTTTGGCGAAGGTGCCTTGAATGAGCGCACCGATGCGTGCGGCTTTCGGGCGAACCACTTCCGGATAGAAGCCGTCGATTTTGGCTTTATCGGCCACAAACTTGCCGGCGGCGATGGTGGGAACATACCAAGTGCCGTGCTCCTTCATCAGCTTGAACAGTTCCTCATCCATATAGGTGCCGTGCTCGATGGAGGTAACACCGCCCAGAATGGCGCGTTTGATGCCTTCCTTGCCGTGGGCATGCGCTGCCACTTTATAGCCGTAGTCGTTGGCGGTTTCCACCACCGCTTTGATTTCATCCACGGTGAATTGCGGTCCGTCGCCGTTTTTGGCATAACTCAACACGCCGCCGGTGGCGGTGATTTTGATCACATCGGAACCGTCTTTATAGCGTTGACGCACAGCGGCGCGGCCTTCTTCCGGACTATTAATCACACCCTCGGCAGGGCCGGGGGTGCCCAAGGCTTCAGCCAGCATGTGATTCAAACCGTTGGTGGGGTCGGCATGGCCGCCGGTGGTGGCAATGGATTTGCCGGCAGCCCAAATGCGTGGCCCGTCAACCAAGCCCTGATTGATGCCATCGCGCAGTGCCAGGCTGTTTTCGCCGCCCAGATCGTGGACACTGG
>JAHEBG010000084.1 GCA_024642445.1 Gammaproteobacteria bacterium
GAATGATGTCCCTGTCGGCAACGTCGAGCAACAGCCCGACGCTACCGCCAATGCCATGCGTACCTATTTGGACATCAATGTCGCCCGCGAGCCTCAGCCCCAGGTTGATATCCGCGCCGACAATGACACCAAATACAAAACCATCCAGAAAACGGTAAGGACGATCCGCGCATCAGGTATGCGTAAAGTCGGTTTCGTATCCATGCCTGAGAAAAACTGAGGAATATCACCCATGGCATTCAGTTCCAATTCCAGCAGCGGTGCAATGAGCGATATGAACGTCACCCCATTGGTCGACGTCATGTTGGTGCTGTTGATCATCTTCATGGTGACAGCACCACCGTTGTCGTACCAAATCCAGGTCGATCTGCCTCAGCCGTCACGTGAAACGCCACCACCACCGATTGATCCGCCGGCGCCCATACGCATCAATGTACAAAGCGGCGGTACGGTGACATGGGATGGTAGCCCGATGCCAATGGCGGCGTTGCAAGCCCAGTTCAATGTGGAAGGCGCTCGCGATGTGCAACCGACAATTGAAATTAAAACCGATCCCGAGGCCGACTATGAAACCTTGGCCAAGGTGCTTGCCCGCACTAAAAACGCGGGGCTGATTAAAATAAGTTTCGTTGAAGAAGGCGAATAAGAAAAACGCTCCGAAAGGGGCGTTTTTTTACAAACAAGTATGAATAGTCTTAAAAAAATTGTGTCGTTGTTATTAGTCATGCTGCTGGCATCGTGCGGCACGCTATCAACCAAGCCCGACCTGGAGCGCCTTTATCGCAGCGCACACTTAAGTGAAAACAACGCACCCATCATCCTGATTCCGGGCTTAATGGGAACCACGCTTGAAAATGATAAAGGTGAAGAGGTTTGGCCGAAGTCAGTCAGCAATTTAGCCTTCAGCCGATTTGATAATCTTGCTGCAGGAAGCGAAGACGACGGCATTCGACCGGCTAAATTGTTTGATGCCATTGCCGGGGTGGATTTCTATGGCGAACTCATAAATACCCTGGAAAAAATCGGCCGTTACGAGAAAGCCACGCTGGGCATTCCGGTGCAGAACCGAAGCAAGCGCCGATATTATGTTTTTTTGTACGACTGGCGAAAAAGCAATTTCGAAGCGGTTGTGCAGCTGCACGAATTGATGGAGCAAATAAGAAAAGATTATCGTGACCCGTCTTTGAAGGTCGATATCATTGCGCACAGTAACGGAGGCTTGATAACCCGTTATTACCTGCACTATGGTCCACAGAATGCCAGTAACGGAAAACCTCCCACACCATGGCAGGAAGGCGGAAGTCGGGTGCGCCGCGTTGCCATGCTGGGTACGCCTAATCTAGGCTCCATAGTCAGTGTCAGTCGTTTGTATCAGGGTTTCAAAGTGGGCTTAAGAACCATACCACCGCAGATATTGAGCGCATTTGCAACGCCATTTGAAGCACTACCCAGCCCCAAAGCCAGTGTTTTCGTCGATGCCAATGGAACACCACAGGATGTAGATATTTACGATCCCCTGTTGTGGAAGAGCAACCAATGGTCGGTGTTCAATGAGGATTACCGCAAGCAAATACGCGATGAAACAAAAGGCGAAAATGCCGACAAGCGATTGGCCCAGATGGATGCCCGTTTCGTCGCGAATCTGGAGCGCGCTAAACGGTTTGTCACAGCTTTGGCCGAACCGCTTCCACCGATGACCACGGAAATCGCGCTATTCGGCGGGGATTGCAAGCTAACGCCCGGACGCGCGGTACTGGAAAGCGGCGCCAATCGACAGCATCTGGCATTCAGCTCGAGTGAGGTGAAGAGTCGCCAGAAAAACGTGGACTACGATTTACTATTGCTTCAACCTGGCGACGGTTTAGTAACCCGTGAATCGCAATTGGCGCGTGCCAGCAATCTGTATTTGAACAAAAACCTTGATCGCGATCTGTTTCCGATTTCGCAGACCACCTTTTTCTGTGAAAACCATGAAATGCTGACCAGCAATCCGTACTTTCAGAACAATCTGTTGTATTTCATTTTCCACTGACATTGGCGGCCAGAGCAGCCAAACCGTTCATGCGTATGGGGTCGGTATCAAGTCCTCGAGCAAGCGCTTGCGGGCTGCCAATGATGTTGAGCAGGTTGCGCGCGCGGGTAACGGCGGTATACAAAAGTGCTCTGTTCAACAGGGCACTATCATCCTGGGGCAAAACCAGATCAACCTGAGCATATTCAGAACCCTGTGCTTTGTGTACGGTTAAGGCATAGCCAAGCTCATGCTTTGGCAGGGCATGCAGCGCCACACACTGTATCCCCTCGGGCCGGTTGAAGTGTAGCGCCAATGCGCCCTTGCTCGCCCAGACCAATCCGGTATCGCCATTGGCCAAGCCCAGAGCGGGCGCATTTTCGGTGATCAACAGTACCTGTCCTTGTTGGTAGCGGGCGCCGGACAAGCGCCGTTGAATTTCGGCATTCAAAGTTTCGCATCCGAAGCGTCCATGACGCACTGCGCATAAAAGCGTGCGCTGTTCCATTTTCAACAAGGCGTCTTCAACGCTGGTGTGCTGTGCCAAGCTTCGGTAATGCCTGACGCTTTCCAGAACTACGGCAGCTAATCCAACCTCTACAGCGCTATGAAAAACCACATTGGGATAGTTGTTTTCTTGCAAGTTTTGTAGCACCCGAGCACTGCCTGAATCAGCCATGTCTATGCTCAATTGTGCCAGTCCAGGGCTTTCAGCCTGCCGATAATTGCAAGACAAATGCCGATGGGCAGTGGATAGGCGCTTGAATAAAGAGTTTCCGGCGATGTCCGGCAGAAGTGTCCCAAGCACATTGCCAAGCTCAACCGACGGCAGTTGTTTCGGATCGCCCACCAGAAGAACCTTGGCGTGCGCCGGCAAAGCTTCCAGAACCGCCACCAACATCGGAAGATCAATCATCGATGCCTCATCCAATACCAGAAAGTCGAGTGACAAGGGCTTTTCCGATGAGTACGGGGAATGGCCTGTCATCGACTGCTTACGCAACAGGCCGTGAAGTGTCTGCGCAGCCGCAGGTAATGCCGAGAGGACAGGTTCCGGCCAACGCTCTGCCTGTGTTGCACGTTGGCTGGCGAGCGCGCTGGTCATCCGCAGAGCGGCTTTGCCGGTGGGTGCACATAAGCGTATCACCGGCAAGCGATCATACTGTTGCAGGAAGTGTTGAATCCAAATGGGCAGAGCTTCGGCAATTGCCGTGGTTTTTCCGGTACCTGGCCCACCGGTAAGAAACACCATCGGTTTATCCATGCATACCGTTGCCAGATCCTGGCCTGCTGAACCGTTGCACTGCACAGCATTATCAGTAGCGCGGCTCGTCAGCTGTTGTATTAATCGGCATTCCAGATCCCAGTATTTTTTCAAGTATAGGCGTTGTTGAAAAACTACCAGCAATGCCGGCGGCACATCATTATCCTTGCCACGGATAACAGCAACTAACGGGTGAGCGTTGAATAAGGATTCCAACGAAACTGCGGCCAAGCGGCTGTGACGCGGAAAAATCACCGGCAGTTGAGCCAAATCCAAACAGCTGTGGCCGACGGAAACCGCGTGGAAACAAAGCGCCGCCAACAAACCGGCATCGGCAGAGATCTCAGGCACGGCACTTTGAATGTAATTTCCAAACAAGCGTGCAGAGGCGGAGAGCGGTGCTTGCGATGGCCAATCAATCATGATTTCCATTCCCGGTATCGAAGCAACGGTCCAGTGCAACAATCAATGTTTCAGGCGGCAGATCGCAAAAAATGCCTTGGCCCGGATGCTCGGGATGCAGGCCGCGGGAATAGACATAGCGGACCCCGCCGAAATGTTCGGCATACGAATAATCTGCGCGACGTTGCCGCATCCAGCGATGCAGCGCCACACAATAGATCAAGTATTGCAGATCGTACTCCTGATCATCTATCGAGGCTTGCAGTGCGTCGGCATGGTAATCATTCAGGGTGTTGGATTTATAATCCAACAGATAGACTTTCCCCTGATAGCGGTAACACAGGTCAATCTTTCCGGTGAGCAAACCGTTGAGCGTTTGCTTAAAGCCAAAATGCGAGCGCTGCCGGCAGTAATTGAAACGCTGCAGTAAGGCAAGCACTGAAGCGCTTGAGACATGCGAGAGTTTCATATGAAAGGCCATTTCATGACGCATATCGCTTTCATGCAAATTGAGCAGTACACTGCCTTCCGGCAAAGGCGCCCACAGGGTGTTAAACACCAGTTCTGCAAGCAAAGGCGCACCCTCGATGCTTCGCGCAGGGCTGTAACCAAAATGTACCATCGCTTCGGCACAGGCATTTCGCCCGGCTTGCGTTATAGTCCGCCAGTCTTCCGGCTTTGCCTGCTCAAGAACGGCATGCATGGCATTGCCGAAATCTGCACCTTGGAACGGAGAAATGGCAGCATCCTGCCAAGCAAGCGCTTCATCATCGGCCGGTAAATCACGGGGTTTTTCATTGGCCTGATGTAATGCACTGAAACTGGTAATGCCCCAAGGATTGGCCGCACGTGAAAAAGCGGGCAGCTGTCTTGCTGTTTGCAAAGCAGGTGGCGCAGTGCTAAACGGTTCGCTCAAGCAATACTCTACAGTGTCCTCTGGGAAGCAGGGCAAAAGTGCAGGGGCGTTTTCACCAAGCAGGTATGCCAGTGGCGTATGAACAAAGTCTTTGATTGGCCCAATGCCAAGGCGCAGGCCAAAACGGGCGCGGGTCATGCCAACATACAACAAGCGTAATTGCTCGGTATCGGATTCGCGCTCTATTCGCGCCCGAATGTCATCATCGGCGCTGGCCGCGTTGATATGCAGACAGCGCTGGGTATCGTCGTGGTAGTGGGCGAATCCATTCTGTGCTTTTAAGCGCAAGGCTATGAACGGCAAATACACATAACCGAACTCCAGGCCTTTGCTCTGGTGCAGGGTGAGAATGCGCACACGATGGTTTCCTCCTGCAACCCTCGGTGGTTCGGGCGGGCGTTCAGACGGTATCGATTCGAGCGCGACTTGGTGTGCCAGCCAAGCACTGCTGCAATCGTGCACGGTTGGGCCTGCCTGTGCCGCCTGCAGGCATTCCAGCAAATGCATGTAATTGCCGTAATGTGCTTCGCCGTCGGGTAACCTTAACAAGCCATCGCGGGCATGGTGCAATACCGGCAATAGACAAGCCATCGGTCCGTGCGCATTCAACAAGCGGATTGCCTCGGCACAGTCCAATGGTGGTGCAGATAATGCCGCATTTTGCAGCAACAAGCCTTGGCGTGCGGCAATTTCACTGCCGCGTGCTGCAGGATTTTCAAGATAGCGCAATACGGCCAGCAGGTCTTGCGCTTCATAATATGAATACACACTGTCTTTGCGTTGACATACTGAGGCGATGCCGTAGCGTTCCAATTGTGCTTGCATCAAACCGGCTTCGAAATGGGTACGAACCAATACTGCGCAATCACCAGGCAAAAGTGCGCGCTGTGTTTCGCCTTCGATGACCGTCAGATGACCCATTGCCGATGCCGCCATTTGCGCAGCAAGGTGTTCTGCACAGCGCTGCGCCAGTGCGATGCGCGCCGCGCCGATACCCAGTTCGCTATCGGAATCGACAGCAAGCCATGCTATGGCGGGTACTTCTTGTTGATCGTGTGATAGCCGCGCGCCATCGCGTCCGGCACTGACCGGAATGAAACCGATGCGGGAATCCAGAAACGGTACAGGGTGTGAGCGGAACACAGCATCAATTCCAGCCAGCAGTTCGGCACTGGAACGGTAGTTTACCGGCAGGGTTTCTTTACTTTCTGCCAGCGCTTGAACGCGCAGATAAGTGTGTACATCGCCACCGCGGAAGCCGTATATGGCTTGTTTTGGATCGCCAATGAGCACCAGTGCGCGGGCTTCGGGTTGTCTATAAATACGCTCGAATATGCGCCATTGCCGTGCATCGG
>JAHEBG010000085.1 GCA_024642445.1 Gammaproteobacteria bacterium
GGAAAGCGCTGACGGCTTTCCGGTGTACTTGATTGATCCGGACGGTTTTGTAGCCTTGCATTATCCGGCCGGATTTGACCCTTCCGGATTGCGTAAAGATCTGGCAAAACTCGTAAAATAGGCCCATGAATAAAACCTACAAGCATTTCCACCGCATTGTCTGGGCCGGCGTAATTCTGGCCGCTTGTGTCATCGTATTCGGCGGCTTCGTGCGTCTGTCGAATGCCGGCTTGAGTTGTCCGGATTGGCCCACATGCTACGGGCGTGCCACTTGGCCGGTACAGGAACATGAAGTGGCGGCCGCCAATGCCAGTTTCGAACGCGCGGTGGAAGTCGGTAAAGCCTGGCGCGAGCAATTCCACCGGCATATTGCGGCAATATTGGGTCTAATCGTGCTGGGTCTTTGCCTTCTGGAAGCCAAGCGCCGTGCGCGTGCTGTATGGATCCCCGTGGCTTGCGCGGCCTTGGTGGCGGCTTCCATCCCCACCTATATGTATTGGCATCATAATCCGGCATTTGCTTTGGCTGCTGCGGGCATACTCGGCCTGATTGCATTCGCCGTTCGTTCCGGGCCCGTACCCTACATCCGATTCACGGCGGTACTGCTGGCCGTCATCATTGTGCAGGCGATGTTAGGCATGTGGACCGTCACATGGCTGCTGAAACCGGTGGTGGTAATGGCGCACCTATTGGGCGGGCTTACCACCTTTTCGTTGCTGACCTGGTTGGCTTGGCGGTCCACCCCGAATGCCGCGTTGGTGCATGTCGATGCTGGCCTGCTCAAGCGCCTGCTTTGGCTTGGCCTGGTTTTGCTGGCCATGCAGATCGCACTGGGCGGCTGGACCAGCGCAAACTACGCGGCGTTGGCCTGCGGCACCGAATTTCCGAAGTGTTTGGGAGCATGGGTTCCTGCACACGATTTCCATGAAGGCTTCATCCTATGGCGTGGTATCGGCGTGGATTACGAAGGCGGTGTTCTTGACGGTCCGGCGCGCGTGGCCATTCAGTTGGCGCACCGGGGCATGGCGGTTGTTGTGGGCCTATACCTGCTGGCACTCGCGTTGAAATTGTTGCGTACCCCGGGCTTGATGTATTGGGGTAGCCTGTTGTTATTGGCTGTGCTTGGTCAGATTGCGCTGGGCATCAGCAACGTCCATTTTGGATTGCCGCTGTGGGTTGCTGTTGCGCATAACGCCGGTGCCGCACTGCTGCTGTTCATTGTGGTGGGATTGTTGGCTCGGCTACGGCGTCCGGAACGCGATACCGTGCTGGACACTTCAGCATGAGCGCTTTCGGCCGGTATTTCGAATTGACCAAACCGCGCGTGGTGGCCTTGATTGTATTCACGGCCATCATCGGTATGTTTCTGGCAGTGCCGGCCATGCCACCCTGGAAGCCGGTGCTGTTCGGCAGCCTGGGTATCTGGCTGGCGGCATCCAGTGCGGCGGCCATCAATCATCTGCTCGATCAGCGCATCGATGCATTGATGGCGCGTACCGCGCATCGGCCATTGCCAACCGGCGGCCTGAATTCGCGGCAGGTATTGTTGTTCGCAGTTGTGTTGGGTGTGCTGTCAATGGCGGTGTTGGTCTGGCAGGTAAACGTACTCACGGCGGTACTCACGTTCGCATCCTTGATAGGCTATGCCATCGTTTACACCGGATTTCTGAAACGCGCCACGCCGCAGAATATCGTGATCGGCGGCGCAGCCGGCGCGGCACCGCCGGTCTTGGGTTGGGCTGCCATCAGCAATACGGTGGATCCGCATGCCTTGCTGCTGTTCCTGATAATTTTCGTATGGACACCGCCGCATTTCTGGGCTTTGGCCATATTCCGCCGCGACGATTACGCCAAGGCATTGATCCCGATGTTGCCGGTGATTTACGGCGTGACCTATACCCGCTGGCAGATTCTGTATTACACGATACTGCTGCTTCTGGTTTCGTTGCTGCCCTGGATAACCGGAATGAGCGGGCTGTTCTATTTAGGCGGTGCTGCCATTCTGGGCGGCGTGTTTCTGTATTACGCCGTGCGTCTGCTTAATCCGCCGGATGAATTATTTGCCATGGAAGTATTTAAATACTCTATCTGGTATCTGATGGCATTGTTCGCGTTCCTGCTCATTGACCACTGGTTATTGCTTCCAACATCCCTCTTGTCTTGAGCGCAGGCCGATTACGCGGCTGAGTATTGGCGTATGATGAAATCAAGCCTTTATCGGATGTTTTCATGAAACAACTCCTACGCGCTATCTGTTTTCCGGCGTTGCTTGTATGCACGCCGGCCATTGCCAGCGAGCAACTGTTCATCGACAACGTCAACGGCTATACCCTCAGTGCCGAAGGGCGGCTATTGCATTTCCAGGCCATGTTGGTCAAAGACGGCAAAGTCAATGCCATAGGCAAACGTGACGTCATTTCGGCACTTGTGGCCAAGAAAACCAAGGCCAGTGCCGCTGGCTTGGCCCTGCCAAAGGACGGCATGAGCGATACGGTGCGTACCATCGACGGCAAAGGCCGGACACTGCTGCCGGGCCTGATCGATGCGCACGGCCATGTCATGGGGCTTGGAATAAAAAACATTCAGGCCGATCTGGTCGGCACGGCCTCATTGTCAAAGGCGTTACAGCGTGTCCGCAGCTTTGCATCGGCGCACCCCGATGATGCATGGATCCTTGGGCGCGGCTGGAATCAGGTGATCTGGAAACTGGGCCGTTTTCCTACTGCCAGAGAATTGGATAGCGTGGTTGCCGATCGTCCGGTGGTGTTGGCGCGCATTGACGGCCACGCGGTATGGGCCAATAGCCTTGCCATGAAAAAAGCCGGCATCAGCAAAAACACCGCTGATCCGGTCGGTGGTCGAATTGAGCGTGATGCCCAAGGCAACCCTACCGGTGTTTTCGTGGATGCCGCCAGCGACCTGCTATGGCGTAAGGTACCGGCACTGACGCCCCAGCAATGGGCCAACGCCTTGGATGCAGCATTGGCGGAAATGGCCAGCGTCGGCATGACCGGCGTGGCTGATGCCGGCATTGATGTAAAGACGCTCAATCTCTACAAACGTTATGCCGATCAAGGCCGGCTGACAACGCGAATTTACGGGATGATCAGCGGTACCGACGCCAACTTCGATACGATTAGCCGTAACGGCCCGTTAATCGCGTATGGCAATGATTTCCTGACCGTGCGCAGTGTCAAGTTGTATGCCGATGGCGCCCTTGGCAGTAGGGGTGCTGCGCTACTGGCGCCGTACTCCGACCAGCCAGGCAATCGCGGTCTGCTGTTCCATACCCCTGCTGAGCTTACCGCAATGATTGGCAAGGCTTTGGGCAAAGGCTATCAAGTCAATGTGCATGCCATCGGTGATGGCGGCAACCGAGAAGTATTGGATGCTTTCGAGGCGGCCTATAAAAAACACGGCGGCAAAGCGCTGCGCAACCGAGTCGAGCATGCACAGGTATTGGCACCTGCCGATATACCGCGCTTTGTTCCGCTAAATCTGATTGCCTCGATGCAGCCTACGCACGCCACGTCGGACATGAATATGGCCGAAGCCCGTGTGGGTGCTGAGCGCCTGCAGGGCGCCTATGCCTGGCAGACGTTTCTTAAACAGGGTACGCATTTGGCGGCAGGCTCCGATTTTCCGGTGGAATATTCCAACCCGTTCTTTGGTCTGCATGCGGCCGTTACCCTGCAGGACCACAACGACAAACCTTTGGGAGGCTGGCGTCCGCAGCAGGCAATGAGCATTACCGAAGCATTCAGGGCGTTTACCGTGGAAGCCGCCTATGCCGCGCATAATGAAGGTCGCCAAGGCAGTCTCGCGCCGGGCAAATGGGCGGATTTCATACTCATCGACCGCGATATATTTACAGTGCCAGCGGAGCAGATCTGGAAAACGCAGGTATTGGAAACGTGGGTAGGCGGAAAGCGCGTGTACTTACGCAAGCCCTGATTTCAGTGGCTGCGGGGCTTCAGCAGCTGCCGCAGTTCATCGGTTTCCTCGGCACTCAGACCACTACTTGCCATGCGTTGGCGTAGCTCAGCAGTACGCTGCTGGCGTGCCTGCTTCTGCAATTGTGCAATCGCATCCAGAAATTCCTGACGCCACAGCGCCTCATCACCGGGCATGTCGGCGGTGGCCAGTTTCTGCAAAGCGCCGGCGTCCTCATGTTCGGCAAATAAGTCCAACAGGGATGCAGTATTGATTTCCGGGCGCGAATGCAGTGTTTCCAACAAGGCTAACAGCAGACCCATGCCGGGTAATGGCACGTTTGAAAATTCGAAGGGCGCTGTGATTTCTTTGGCCAGTACCGGTTGTTGCAGGAGCAGGGTGATAACGGCGCGCACCAAACTGCGTTTCGGCGAGATGCCGGCACGGGCAGGCGCGGGCTTGGCGATTTCGTTCTCCGGCGCTGCACCGACACCGGTGATGGATTGCAGGCGTTCAGCCATTAAGTCGCGAAAGGCGCCATCGGGCATTTTGGCCAAATACGGTTTCACGCTTTCGGCCAAACGTGCCTTGCCTTCCAGGGTATCCAGACGTACGCCTTTCGACAGTTCATCAAAGAAATAGTCGGACAGGGTCATGGCATGCGCGATGCGTTGTTCGAAACCGTCGGCGCCTTCGGACTTGACGATGGTATCCGGGTCTTCGCCGTCGGGCAGGAACAGAAAGAAGGCCTGACGGCCATCTCGCATACGTGGCACGATGGATTCCACCGCTTTCCATGCGGCCGCACGGCCGGCATTGTCACCGTCGAAACAGAACACCACGTCGGCGCTGTTGCGAAACAGCAATTCGGCATGATCGGGGGTGGTGGCGGTGCCGAGCGTAGCAACGGCTTGGGTGATGCCGTGCTGGAATAGCGCGATGACATCCATGTAGCCTTCCACCACGATCAAGCGCGGGATTTTATTGTGCGCTTGTTTCACTTGCCACAGCCCGTAAAGTTCGCGGCCTTTATGGAACAGCGGCGTTTCCGGCGAATTCAGATATTTCGGGCCGTCGTCTTTGGCCAGTACCCGGCCGCCGAACGCGATAACACGGCCGCGTCGGTCCATGATCGGAAACATCAGCCTGGCGCGGAATTTATCGTACACGCGACCGTTATCGGATTTCGACAACATACCGGTTTTTTCCAGTAGATCCTTGCGGCGTTGATCGGTGCCCAAAGCATCCATCAGGCCGTTGAAGCTATCGGGTGCATAACCGATGGCGAAGGTTGCCATGCTTTTGGCGTCGAGCCCACGTTGTTTGATATAGGCTTTGGCGGTGTCGGAGGCGGCCAGTTGTTTCTGGAAGAACTGGCTGCTGGCGTCCAGCGCCGCGTACATGTCGCGGCTGCCGTCGGTATCGGCCGGGCGTGCGTCTTTGGGTATTTCAATGCCAGCGCGCTTGGCCAGATCTTCCACCGCATCCATGAAGGTCAAGCGGTCGTAGTTCATCAGGAAACTGATGGCGGTGCCTTTGGCGCCGCAGCCAAAACAGTAATAGAACTGCTTGCTGGGCGATACCGTAAACGACGGCGAACGCTCGTCGTGGAACGGGCAACGTGCCGAGTAGTCCTTGCCCTGCTTTTTCAGCGGTACGCGGCTGCCCACGATTTCAACCACGTCGACTCGCGACAGCAGGTTGTCGATGAAGGATTCCGAGAGTTTCGCCATCGCTCTAGAATGCCAGTTTTTGAACAGCTATGCTCAGTTGCCGGCCAGTGCGTTCTTGATCAGGCCGGAAACCACGCCCATGTCGGCACGACCCGCCATCAGCGGCTTCAGTGCTGAAATCACTTTGCCCATGGCCTGCGGGCCGCTGGCACCGGTATCGGCTATGGCCTGAGCAATCATGGCCTGAATTTGCTCCTGGCTTAAGGGCTGTGGCAGATAATCCTGGATAATTCCAGAC
>JAHEBG010000086.1 GCA_024642445.1 Gammaproteobacteria bacterium
TGCGGCAAATGCCGTAGGAGCAACAAGCAGGCAAAGTAGAAGCGAAGTTCGGAAGATCATGGCGGTGGGCTCGTTCAAGGGTTGAGTTTCGAATGGAGGTAATCCAGGAAAACGCGGGTTTTCACCGGCAGCAGTCGGGTTTCGGTCAGCGCATACACGGGCACTTCTGGGGGCTGCCAGTCCGGAAGCACGCGCAGGATTTTTCCGTCGACAACAGCACCATGCGCCATCGGCTCCGACAGCATGGCAATGCCGGCATCGGCAAGCACCAGCCTTTTCAGTAAGCTCATGCTGTTGGCAGCAAAGGGCGATGTTTTGAATTTATGCACGACACGCTTGCCGCCTTTACTCAAATGAAAGTCCATTCCGGACAATTGCAGGCACTTGTGGTGCTCAAGATCTGCCGGTATTTTCAGCGGCGGTGCGTTTTTTAAGTAGGTTTTTGAAGCGTACAGACCGAGCTTGAACAGCGCCAATTTGCGCGCAATGAGTCCTGAATCGCTGATCTGCCCCATACGGAAAGCGATATCCACCGAATCCGATATCAGATTGGCCCGGCGTGGATTGATATCGAATTCGAATCGGATCCCAGGATGCATGCGCTGGAATTCTTTTAAGTGCGGCACGACGTAGTCGGCCGCGAATTCCTCCACCATTGACAGGCGCAGCAAGCCGTTGGGCGATTCCGCGGCGCCACTGAGCTCCTCATGGGCATTTTCAACCTGCACAATGATGGCTTGGCAACGGGAAAAATAGGTTTTGCCGAGTTCGGTCAGTTCGATTTGACGGGTGGTTCGGTGCAATAAGCGCACGCCAATGCTCTTTTCAAGGTGGCTGACGCGGCGTGACAGCGTGGACGTTGGCATGTCCAGTAGATCTGCCGCCTTGCGGAAGCTTTTCGCCTTTACCACGGCTACGAACAGCGCGATGTCGTTGAGATTATTCGGCATTGTTGCAAATATGAAACAATCAATTGGCAATAACCCACTTTATCAGATTGGAGGACTATTGGAAGATGGCCGAAGTACATTTCAGGAGCACTGTATGATCGAACTTCGCAAAGCCGAACACCGGGGCCATTTCAATTTCGGATGGCTTGATACCTGGCACACGTTTTCCTTCGGCAATTACCGTGATCCGCAACAGCAGGGATTTTCCGATTTATTGGTAATCAATGATGATGTGGTCAAGGAAGGCCTGGGCTTTGGCATGCACCCGCACCGCGACATGGAGATTTTCACCTATATCCTGAGCGGCCAGCTGGAACACAAAGACTCGATGGGCACCGGCTCCATTATCCGCCCAGGTGACGTTCAGATGATGAGTGCCGGCTCCGGTATACGCCACAGCGAGTTCAACCCTTCAGCTACTGAGCCCGTACATCTGTTGCAGATATGGATTGTGCCCGATCGCCAAGGTGTCACGCCACGCTATCAGCAGGTGCATTTCTCCGAGGCCGAAAAACGCGGCAAGCTGCGCTTGATCATTTCGCCGGATTCCGCCGATGGCTCGCTCAACGTGTATCAAAATGTCAGGGTATATGCCGGCCTGTTCGACGGCGTGGAGCGGGCGGAACTACCGTTGGCGCCGGACCGATTTGCTTATGTGCATGTGGCACGGGGCAGTCTGGACATCAACGGTGTTCGTTTGCAGGCAGGCGACGGTGCGAGAGTTCGCCAAGAAACAGCGCTGCAGTTCAGCAACGGCACGCAATCCGAGGTGCTGGTGTGGGATTTAAGGCCGAATGAATTGCCCGGCTATTGATCCTTCCCGCGTAGAACCTTAACACCCGCCCATGACGTTTTCAGGACTACTGCGGCAGCAGTTCAATGCCGCCATTGAAATCGGTACTTTCCGGTAATGCCAGTTCACCGTCCGGTGCTTGGGTGCCAGCAATACGTTCCGCTTCAACATACTGGTTGCCATTGTAACGGTAACGCACGTATTCCGATGGGCGGCCACCGCCGGATTGCAGGCGCCAGAAATCACGCCAGCCCTTATTGCTTGCTGCGGACACAATTACGGGCGTGCGGCTGAGGCCGAACTCGCCTAACAGAGTGTAGTTGCCGTTATCGGATTGATACAACTGCAGGGTGCAACCGCCGGTACCGCAGAAAATGGAGCCCATCAGATAAACGAATATTTCCGGCTGGCCATCGTTGTTCAGATCCACTTTGCCGGTGGCATAGCGCGCCATGCCGGTTTCGCCCATGTCCTGCAGCATCGCTTTGGTGTAATCGGGTGCTGCTTTAAGAATCGCGGATTCCAATTCCGGATCCTTCGGCATGTTTGGCGACGATTTCGGTTGCCATTCGTATATGCCGCCATCGGCCATAAGGCTGAGATATAAGTGCCCGTTTTTAAGACTGTAGCCGGTAATGTACTGGCTTTGTGCGGTGATCTGTTCATCCATACTCGGGGGCGGACACAGCGCTTTGGTGCTGGCTAGCGGTCCGAAGCTGAATTGACCGGTCTGACCATCTGCAGACGGCGTGCTGGTCCAAGTGCCGTTGGCGCGGTTGCAGTTCAACTGCATATTTACACTGCCATCGGCATTGAGCTGCATCGTGTATTGGCCCGGATTGTCCGGTGTCTGAGTGCCCGTAGCATCATCCATTGATTCAAACGCCACCAACTGCCATTGGCTTCCGGCAAGGCTAGCTGGGCTCTCAGGCACGGTTTTCTCCGCTACGGTTTCAACGGCAGCCCCATCGGGGCTACTGGCGGCATTGTCGGCAGGGGGTTTAGCGCAGGCTGCGAGCAGTAAGAACAAAATTAACGTTGAGCGCATGGTGAGTACCTCGTAATATTCAGTGAGCTGGCTTGGTATTCAGAACGGTAATTTTTGAATTGTACACTGCATTATGTGAACGGCAACAGCGCAACAACACGCTCCGGTGGCCGGCAAATACAAGCGCCCATGTCTCCCACTGCTATGGGCCGATTCAGTAATATAGGATGTTCCAGCAGGGCGCGCAGGCGCGCATTGTCGTTACAGTCTTGTGCATCCAAACCCAGTTCAGAATACAGGGCGTCGGCAGTACGCATGAGAGCGGCCATGGGCAACTGCAGTTTTTGTTGCAGTATCAGTAGCTCTTGTTCAGAAAATGATGATTCCAGATACAGGCGTATTTCCGGTTCTATTCCGGCGGCACGGATCAAGCGCAGGGTTTCACGGGATTTGCTGCAATCGGGATTATGGTAAAGCGTGATGCGCATTCAATTGCCGTTCTTGTTGAGCTGAATCTCAATCCGCCGGTCGGGAATCAACCACCACACCGCTACCAGCACGTATATGGCATCGGCTAAAATCTCATGCGTGAACGCCAAGGGAATTGCCAGCAAATACAACACCAGCGAACCTTTGCCCTTGATGTCGTTGCCAATGGCTTTAGCTAAGACCGCCTCTGGCCCATGACTGCGAATAATAGCTTTTTGTAGCAGCCAATAGGCAAAGCCTGCCATCAGCAGAACAAAGCCGTAAAGGGCTGTAGGCATTGCGGCGAAATGGTTTTCGCCCATCCAGCCGCTGGCGAACGGAACCAGTGACAGCCAGAACAGCAAGTGCATATTGGCCCAGAGAATCGAAGCTGAAACATGCTGTACCGTGTGCATCAGATGATGGTGGTTGTTCCAGTAAATGGCGATGTAGACGAAGCTGAGCAGATACGCCATAAATACCGGAATCAGCGGTTGCAATGCCGAAAATTCAGCGGCATGTGGCACTTTGAGTTCCAGTACCATGATGGTGATGATGATGGCAAGCACACCATCACTGAAGGCTTCAAGTCGGTTTTTGCCCATGTCGGTTTCCGGAGGCTTTGGCGGTTCGGGATCGCTGCCAGTATGCCAGACGAACCCCGAACAATGCCAACAGAATGCCTCCATACATCAGCGGCTCACGGACATCCGATTTCACCAGCCAGTAATAATGCAGTACTGCCAATATGCCGATGGCATAGACCAGTTTGTGAAGGGTCAGCCAGTTTTTCTTCAGTCGGCGCATCATCCATTGATTGGAGGTGATGGCCAACGGCAACAGCAGCAACCAAGCACTGAAGCCCACGGTAATGAACGGGCGTTTGACAATATCGGCGCCGATCTGCGACCAATAGCCGCTGCCCAGATCAAGGAACAGATACACGCAGAAATGCAGGCTGGCATAGAAAAACGCATACAAGCCAATCAAGCGCCGGAAGCGGATTGGCCATGCTTGGCCCAGGATCTTGCGCAACGGTGTCATGGCCAGACTTAGCAACAACAGCCTTATGGCCCAATCGCCGGTTTGGTGGGTCAGGGCGGCAATGGGGTCTGCACCCAGACGGTCATTCAGCGCACTGTAAATTAACAGGGCTGCTGGCAACAAGGCCAACATATGTGCCAAGGTTTTCAGGCCAAACCAGCGCCAGTCAATCCTTCGGCTCAAAACCACTTGCGCAAATCCATGCCTTTGTACAGCGAAGCAACCTGGGTGGCATAGCCGTTGAACGGAAGCGTGGCTATGCGGTCGGCGAACAATTTACTGCCGGTTCCGGCAATGCGCCGCTCCGAAGCCTGACTCCAACGCGGGTGGTCCACCGCCGGATTGACATTGGAGTAGAAGCCGTACTCATCGGGCTGCAACATGTTCCAGCTGGTCTGCGGTTGGGTTTCGCTGAAGTGGATGCGGACTATCGATTTGATGCTTTTGAATCCGTATTTCCAGGGCACCACCAACCGAATCGGCGCCCCGTTTTGATTGGGCATGGGCTTGCCGTAAAGGCCGGTTGCCAGTAAGGTCAGAGGATGCATGGCCTCATCCATACGCAAGCCTTCACGGTAAGGCCAGGGAATGCTGTTATAGGCCATTCCCGGCATTTGCCGGTAATCGGCCTTGCTGGTGAAGGCCACGTATTTCGCCTTTGAAGTGGGTTTGAATCGTTTCAGCAGGTTGGCCAACGGTACGCCTTGCCATGGAATCACCATCGACCAGCCTTCCACGCAACGCAGCCGGTAAATGCGGTCTTGTACGGTTTGGTCTTTGAGAAATTTCTCGAGATGGTAGGCGCCGGTAACTTCGGCTTCGCCGCTAACCTGAATGATCCAAGGGTCGGTGATAAGCGAATGGGCATTTTTGGCCGGATCGGCTTTTCCGGTACCGAATTCGTAGAAATTGTTGTACGAGGTGACATCTTCAAACCGGGTTTTTTCATCCAGGGTCTTGAAGCCATCGGGGCTGTCTTTGGCGGTGTTCACGGCAACCGGCACTTTTGCTTCGCTACAACCGGCAAGCGCCAGCAAGGGCGATGCCAGCCCTGCGCCGATCAGCTCTCTGCGGCGTCTGTATACCGATTCAGGCGTTATGTCAGAAGGTTTGATTTCGTTGACGTAGGCCATGATCGGATCCTCTGGAAGTAGGGCGGTACTTGCGGTAGGCTTGACTAGTGTCTAGTGATGCACGTGATGCATGCGTCAAAGGGCTCATGTACAGATAATCCTAACCTACTATGTTTGGTCGCGGTGCGGCGGATATCCTTACAAATTGTTGCCATTGCCTGTTTTTTGGAGAATTGAATGATGATCTGCGCCATACCCGGGTTGAACCTGAGCATTGCACCCAACCAACTGCCGCTGCCTGTCCTCGGTATTGATGTCTCTCGGGATTGTGGGGTGGCGGTTCTGGCCGGCGGCTGCTTCTGGTGTACCGAGGCGGTCTTCACCCAGCTTGCAGGCGTCATCTCGGTAGCGCCGGGTTATGCCGGTGGTCGTGCCGAACGTGCCAATTATGAGGCGGTTTGCACAGGGGTTAGCGGTCATGCGGAAGTAATCCGCATTGAATACCAGCCATCGCGCATTGGCTTCGGCGAACTGCTGCAGGTTTTTT
>JAHEBG010000087.1 GCA_024642445.1 Gammaproteobacteria bacterium
CGTGGGCCGCTAAGGAATAATCCGAGCACACCAGTTTCTCGGCCTCGCTTTCTGCCTTACTGCACTCAAAAGACGGCGTAACTGGGCCTGTCGGCGGTGGTACGGCGGCCGGTGCTCCGGTTTCGGTAGTAGCTGTTTCCGCCGATGCAATAGGTGCAGGAGCATCCGGCTTATTGCACGCGACAAGTACTAATGTAAAAGCAACCAACAAAGATGAAGTTTTCATGGCGTTATAGGAAAAATAATAATAATTGGTAGTTTACGCCGCCAGAACGGCGAGTCAATCGCGGAAAAATCTGGTGCGGCTAACAGAGAACTTACAGAATCAAGTGCGTAATCGGTTGTATATTACAATCCAGTTACTGCTGAAATCGCCCTACCAGTGATTCGATCGACGCTCGTAAAATTATCAGCTACAGATGATCATCATTTGCAATATTGCGGCGGCCCTAGATCCGGCACTAGGGCAAGGCTGGTTCGGTTTTTTGCACCTTTTTCATAAATCTCTAGTCGGCACCTCTGATCTTCAATTTCAAGATTCAACAGATAGCGTTTGCCGGCCTCAGGTTTGAAACTAACGCCAGGATAGCAACTGTATGTGACCTGATAATCGGCCATCTGCACATAACTGCTTATACCAATGCGACCTGTTGTTGTAACCGCCAACTCTTTTTCACGGCTGTTATTAAAGCTGTACAGTACGCCAGCACTGCAGATGGAGCCGCTGGGAATACGGCTTAGGTCGAGAATGGCGATGCCAGGATCATTTGTGGACGGCGCTTTGTATTGCGGCAGACTAACGCACGCCGTTAGCTGCAGAAATGAGGCCAATACGGCGACCTTGATTAAAAGGTTCATTTCGTGACCTCAACTGCATTGATGGCTTTATTGCCGCTGACTTGCTCATCGTATTTAGCCAGAATTTGTTCAACATTCAAGGCGCCTGCGACCGGCGTGTCGTGCATCAGCATGAATACCTTGGCATAGGGCTTGCCGCCAATGGCACTGGCTTGTGTCTCCTCGCTCAGTGGCTTATCGATGATGGCGCTGGCAAGGTTTTGATAAATACTGAAGTAAAGCTTCCCGCGCTGCTTGGCAATTTCGGCGCTACGAAACAAGACATAAATTTCAACCTTACGGATATCAGTATAACCATTGCCGCTGAAACCAACCTCAACCAGCTCGCCTGGGCCGTCTTTGCTCCAATATCCACCAAATATATTCGATTTTCCATAACCGGACGCACATCCGGTCAACGCCAGAACCAGCAACAGTACTACATTACGCATGACATCCCCTGATTACCCGCGATTTGTACCGCGATGTCTGTGTAGTATAGTTAAATTCTTCTCAGGCACGAACATATGCCGATGAATTTATCCGCTTTCAGAAACCGTATTGCAAAAACCCGCCATCCACCGCAATGCATTCACCGGTAATGTAACTGGCCGCCGGCAAGCAGAAAAACGCGACGGCCGCGGCCACTTCTTCGGGTTCGCCGATACGCTTCATGGGCGTGCGTGCCAATACTTCTTCAAAGTACTCGGGGTTGCTCAAGGCATTTGAGGTGCGGCGTGTGCGGATATACCAGGGTGCAATGGCATTGACGCGAATGCCATCCTGGGCCCATTCGCAAGCCAGATTGCGGCTAAGTTGATGCACAGCAGCTTTGCTTAGGCCGTACAAGGGCCCGGTACGCACGTGGGTAAGCCCGGAAACACTGCCAATGTTGACGATACTGGCACTGCCGTGCTCTTTCAGAAACGGATGCGCCAAGCGCGACATTTCGAACAATGCATGCACATTGGTATTGAGAATTTGTGAAAAATCGTCTTCGCTCAACTCCAGCGTGGGCCTGCGGATATTGGTGCCGACATTGTTGACCAAAATAGATAAGGGCACATCCAGATCTCGGATCCAATCGAAGATTTCCTGGCGCTGTTCGGCATCGGCTATATCGGCGGCAAAATAACGCGCTACCGCGCCGTCATGGTCTTCCATAATTTCTGCCGCAGCGCCTTCCAATGCGACTGCATCGCGTGCCACCATCAATACTTCGGCGCCCAGCATGGCCAACTCATGCGCGACTGCCCGCCCTATGCCGGCGCTGGCGCCGGTAATCAGCGCGGTCTGCCCCTGCAAACGCCAACGCGAATTCATAGCCTTAGAACGCGCAGAAACAATGCGCGATGGCGTTGACCGGCCGGTTGCCTGACGTGTTGCGGTCCAGCCATTGCATATCGGTACGGATTTGCTTACCCGCCGCGGTCTGCTGCATCAGCATCAAGGCCGGCGATGCCCAACGCACCAGGCCTTGGGTATCGGAATTCCCGGACAGGTCGGCAATGAACTGCTCGAACGGCGACAACGGTGTTTCGATGTACTGCACCGTAAAATCGTTTAGCTTGGCGCGCTTGGCGGCGTTGTCGATGGCTGTTTTCAGGCCACCAAATTCATCAATCAATCCTTTGGACTTGGCCTGCGCACCACTCCAGACGCGGCCACGGGCATTGGCATTGATGGCTTCCGGCGACTGCTTGCGGGCCTTGGCTACTTTGCCGATGAACTGGGCATAGCCATGATTGATGACACTTTGAATCACCTGCTTGGTCGGCTCGTCGATGGCGCGGGCAAAATCAAACGCACCGGCCCAAGGCGTGGTCGAGACGCCATCGGAATGTACGCCGATTTTGTCGAGACCGCGCGGCGCGCGCATCATCAGACCGAAAATACCAATGGAACCGGTGATGGTGGATTCGTCGGCATATATGGTATCGGCGTTCATCGAAATCCAATAGCCGCCGGATGCGGCGACATTGGCCATGGATACCACCACTGGCCTGCCGGTGGCCTTGAATAACTCCACCTCACGGCGGATTTGCTCGGAGGCGAAGACACCGCCACCCGGGGAGTCCACACGTAACACCAGCGCTTTAACATCCTCGTCATCGCGGGCACTGCGAATCAGTGCGGATGTCGATTCGCCGCCAATCATTCCCTGCGGCTGCTCGCCGTCAACGATCTCGCCCTGAGCTACCACCACGGCAATTTTTTCGGACGAGGCGCTCTTACTTTTGCGCTGCAGCTTGCTGTGGCCCAGATAGTCAGTCAGGCCAATCTGTTGGAAGCTGCCGTTTTCATCATCAAAGGCCACACCGTCGTCTACCAGGAACTGTTCCATCTGTTCGGCGGTTTTCAGACCATCTACCCATTTTTCATTAATGGCCCATTGCGCCAAGTTGCCATTTACCGCGGCCAATCGCTGAGGCAAAGCATTAATGGCCTCAGTAATGGCAGAAGGTGCGATTTTGCGCGCCTCGCCCATCTGCACCAAATAGCGCTGCCAGATGTCGTTCATCCAATACAGATCGGCTTCTTTTGATTCGGCAGAAGCGGCATCAAGGATGTACGGCTCGGCCGCCGACTTGAATTCACCAACGCGGAACAAATGCACGTCCACGCCCAATTTTTCCTGCAGCGCCTCACGGTAGAACAAGCGATAGCGGCCTAATCCTTCCGGAAAGAATGCGCCTTCCGGATCCATGAACACCTTATCGGCTTGCGCTGCAATCAAATACTGTTTTTGCTCATAATTATTGGCGAACGCATACACCGGCTTTTTGCTGGCCTTGAAGTCTTTGACTGCGGCAGCGATTTCACGCACCGCCGCCATGCCATTGGCCTCCAAGCCTTCCGTACTCAACACCAAATGGGTGATTTTAGGGTCGGTTTTTGCCGCGTCTAACACCGCAAGAACATCGCGCAAACGGATTTCACGGGCAGAACTGCCGTCGGCTTCGGCAATGGCGGCGCTGAAGCTGTCAATGGTGCGTTGTTCGACCAATACGCCTTGCAAATCCAGCACCAGCGCGGTGTTGTCTTTCAGCGGCGTGAAGGTTTTTGCCGACATGCCGGCGGAAATCACGGCAATGATGGCAAACACCACAAACAACATGATCAGGTTGAACACCAGATGGTTGGTGAAATTGACCGCATTCCATATGAAGCGGAAAAAAAGCCGGATTGGGCCGGGTTGTGCAGCGCTCATGGGCAAAGAACTCCTGATTCCAGACACTTAGAATACCGCATCGGCCCAGCCGGCGCGTGTACAGAAAGTCATGTTCAGTGAATTTTTCGCACCAAGCGCTGGAACCGTAAAAACAACAGAACTGCAGCCACACTTAAGCCCAACGTCAGTCCCAACCAATAGCCTGGCGCCCGCAATCCAAAGCCATTGGCCAGCAGAATTCCGCCGCTAAGCCCTACCGCCCAATAGGCGAATACGGTGATAAACGCCGGCACCGTGGTATCTTTCAGGCCACGCAAGGCGCCGCCTGACAGGGCTTGGATGCCGTCTGGGTATTGAAATATTGCCGCGTAAATCATCAAGGTCGAAGCCAGAGCGGCAATAGCGGCATCATCGGTGTACCAACTGCTGATGACATGCCCGCCGAAGACCAACAACAATGCCGACAGGGTTTGGGTAATCAGCACCAGAAACAGGCCGGCACGCATTGCCCAGCGAACCGCAGCCGCGTCGCCGGCGCCTACCGCATTGCCCACCCGCACTGTGGTGGCCAACGCAACCCCCAGCGGAATCATGAAGCTGGCACTGGCCACATTCAAGGCGATTTGGTGGGCCGCCACATCTACGGCGCCCAAACGGGCAATCAGCAACGCGGTAGCCACAAACAGACTGCCTTCCATGAAGATGGCAATGCCCATCGGTATGCCCAACGCCAACAATTGCCGTATGGGTTGCCACTGCGGCCATTCAAGCCGTTCCAACAGTTTCAAATCGGAAAAGCGCGGTGCGCGGTTCAAGTACCAGGCAAATACGGCAAATTCCAACCACATGATCAAGGCCGTGGCATAGCCCAATCCGGCGGCACCCATTTCAGGAATCGGCCCCATACCGAATAGAAATATATAGCCCACGGGAATCAACAACAAAAGGGCTGCCATGCCGAACACCAAAGTGGGCTGCGTCCAGGACAATCCTTCACTGAGGTAACGGGTGGCGAAGAACAATGCCAGACCCGGCGCGCCCCAACTCACCGCATGCAGAAAATCGGTAGCTGCTGGTATCACCGCCGGATCAATGCGAATCCACAGCAACAACTGCGGGCTCCAGCGCATGAACGCCATCAGCAATAGCCCAACAAACAGAGCCAACCATAGTGCCTGACGCCAAATCGGGCCCACTTCCGCACGCCGTCCGGCGCCGTTGAGTTGCGAAACGGTGGGCGGTATCGCCATCATCAAGCCCACGCAAATCAGTAAAGCCAATGACCAGATGGCACTGCCTACCGCAACCGCTGCCAAGGTAATGGTGCCGTGCTGCCCGGCCAACAAAGTATCGACCACACTCATGGCCATTGATGCCAATTGTCCGAGTGCGATAGGCAATGCCAGAACGAAGCTGACACGCGATTCCTGCAATAAGCGTTGCCAGGCAGAAGCTGAATGCGTCATAGTAGAGGCTCAATGGGGTTCCCAGTGTAAACCAACATGGGGTAGAACCGATGGCAGACACCTTAACCGAACGACGTCAGCGGCTCTGCAAGAACTGCCTATCGGCAGTTAGCGGCATTTACTGCGCTCAGTGCGGCCAAAAACAACGATCGGCCGTGCGCCATTTCGGCCAAATGGTGGGCGAATTCCTTGACGATGTTCTGAATATCGACACCAAGTTGCTGAACACCCTGAAGCCTTTGTTGTACCGGCCCGGCTTTCTAAGCCTGGAATATTATGCCGAGCGGCGGGTACGTTATGTGTCGCCGTTGAAGCTGTATTTCTTCATGAGCTTGTTTGCTTTTTTCCTGATTCAGCAAAGCATTGATCTGGGC
>JAHEBG010000088.1 GCA_024642445.1 Gammaproteobacteria bacterium
TTCGTCGCGGCCCGACAAACGCAGATAGTTCAAGGATTCGGCATCGATCGGGAAAATACCGCAGGTGGCGCCGTATTCGGGCGCCATGTTGGCGATGGTTGCACGGTCTGCCAACGGCAGATGGTTCAAGCCGTCACCGAAGAATTCAACGAATTTGCCGACCACACCGTGTTTGCGCAACATTTGGGTTACGGTCAGTACCAGATCGGTGGCAGTTGCACCTTCCGGCAGCTTGCCGGTGAGTTTAAAGCCAACAACCTGAGGAATCAGCATTGATGACGGTTGGCCCAACATCGCAGCCTCGGCCTCGATACCGCCAACGCCCCAGCCCAGAACGCCAATACCATTGATCATGGTGGTGTGTGAATCGGTACCGAACACACTGTCAGGAAAGGCATAACGCACGCCATCAATCTCACGCTCCATAACCACGCGGGCAAGGTTTTCAAGATTGACCTGATGCACGATACCGGTATTGGGTGGCACTACTTTGAAGTTATTGAAGGCTTTCTGGCCCCAGCGCAGGAAGCTGTAACGTTCACCGTTGCGGGCGAATTCAATTTTGCCGTTCTCGTCCAGCGAGCTGGCTTTGCCGAAGGAGTCGACCTGTACCGAGTGATCGATAACCAGTTCGGAGGGGATCAGCGGGTTGATGTTCGAAGCAGAGCCCCCCAGCTTAACCACGGCATCACGCATAGCAGCCAAATCGACCACGCACGGCACGCCAGTGAAATCCTGCAGTACTACGCGGGCCGGCATGAACGCAATTTCAGTTTCCGGTTCCTGTTTGGCCTGCCATTGCGCCACCGCCTGAATGGATTCTTTGGTTACCGAAACGCCATCTTCGCAGCGAAGCAGGTTTTCCAGAAGGATTTTCATGGAGTACGGCAGCTTGCTGATATTGAACTGTTGCGCCAGTTTATTCAGGCTGAAGATGGTGTAGGACTGACCGTTGACGGACAGGGTTTCGCGGGTGGCGAAGGAGTCGGACATGAAGGGGCTCCAGAAGGGGGTGGGGTGGGGATACAGCTTGCGCCGTTAGCCCTCTATTATGCCATAAATGGCTTGATTCTGCTCGTTATTTTTCTACAAAGGCACGTTCAAAAACGTAATGTCCGGCCTGCCCGATACGGCTGGATGCGATAAACCCGCGGCTATCAAGAATCTGCCGGAAATCCGCCAACATCGCCGGGCTGCCACAAATCATGGCGCGGTCAGTATCGGGATTCAATTCTGCAAAACCCAGGGCGCGCGGAATGCTGCCATTTTCAAGTAATGTGGTCACGCGGCCCTGCATGGCAAACGGCTCGCGCGATACCACCGGCACATAATGCATCTGCTTGGAAATCTGCTCGCCCAGGTACTCGTGTTGTGGCAGTTCCTTACGGAAATAATCGGCGTAGGCAAGGTCCGCAATCTCTCGGACGCCGTGCACCACCACAACGTGCTCGAAACGCTCATAGGTTTCAGGGTCTTTGACAATGCTCAAAAACGGCGCTAATCCGGTGCCGGTAGACAGAAGGTATAGAACTTTACCCGGATGCACGTCGCTGATCAGCAGGGTGCCAGTGGGTTTACGGCTGATCAGTAGGGTGTCACCGGGTTTGATGTGTTGCAAACGCGAGGTCAGCGGGCCGTTGGCTACCTTGATACTGAAAAATTCCAGCTGCTCTTCCCAATTGGCGCTGGCAATAGAATACGCACGCATCAACGGCTTGCCGTCAACTTCCAGGCCAATCATGACGAACTGGCCGTTTTCAAAGCGAAAGCCGTCATCGCGGGCCACGGTGAAACTGAAGTACTGTTCAGTCCAGTGGCGTACGTCTAAAACCGTTTCGCGGATGTATGCTGCGCTCATTTATCTTTGCCAATCAATGGGATGCAAATTATTTTTGCAGTTGATTCGATAGTGCGGGACGGCCTATGATACGGCTTTTCCTGAAAATTAAGAACCATTGGCACATAAGATTTAAGAAAATCAAGGTTTTAATTGCTTTTTATGGAAAGGGGTGTATAGTGAGCTTACTGATTTTGCTCAGGGCCAACGTGGCTTGTGGCCCGATGCGGTAGATTTTGTGGTCCGCTTCATCGTAACATCGCGACATTCCTAGCAAAACAGTCCTACTTTCGAGTGGGTTTTTTCGTTTTTCTAGGAGTTTTAACATGTCAGATCGTCAAGTAGGTACCGTCAAGTGGTTCAATGATGCCAAGGGTTTTGGATTCATCACCCCAGAAAGCGGCGAAGATGTATTCGTGCATTTCCGTTCTATTCAAGGCAACGGTTTCAAATCACTGAAAGAAGGCCAAAAAGTGACCTTTAAGCTCGTCAAGGGCCAGAAAGGCATGCAAGCTGACGAAGTTCAGCCTGAATAAGCCAAAGACGTCAAAGTCTTTACAAAACCCCGATTATTCGGGGTTTTTGTTTTAACCCAATCAGGACTCAATTCCATGCAAATTATTGAAAACAGCGTCGTCAGCTTCCATTACACTTTGACCGATAAAGACGGAAAAGTAATTGACAGCTCGAACGGCAACGCCCCATTGACTTACATGCACGGTGTCGGCCAAATCGTTCCAGGTCTGGAAAACGCATTGCTTGGCAAAACCGTTGGCGAAAAGTTGGACGTGAATGTTTCGGCAGCTGAAGGCTACGGTGAACACCACGACTTCATGGTGCAACAGGTGCCGCGCGAAGCCTTTCAAGGCGTCGATGACATCGAACCTGGCATGCAGTTCCAGGCACAAACGCCGCAAGGCGGCATGACGGTTACCGTTACTGCCGTTGATGAAACTACTGTAACCGTGGACGGCAATCATCCATTGGCCGGACAGGATCTGTTCTTTGCCGTGGAAATCATGTCAGTACGCGCCGCTACGGAAGAAGAAATCAGCCACGGTCACGTTCACGGCGAAGGTGGACACCAGCACTGAGTTTATTCCGTATATAAAAAAACACCGCCTTGGCGGTGTTTTTTTTGCCAGCAGCAATTAAAGCGCTTCGAAAATGCCTGCTGCACCCATACCGGTACCGATGCACATGGTGACCATGCCGTATTTGTGTTGGGCGCGCTTCATGCCATGCACAAGAGTAGCTGTACGGATGGCACCGGTGGCGCCCAGCGGATGCCCAAGGGCAATGGCGCCGCCATTCGGGTTGACTTTACTGGCATCCAGCTTGCAATCACGGATAACCGCTAGGGCCTGCGCCGCGAAGGCTTCATTGAGTTCAATCCAATCCATCTGGTCTTGGCTAAGGCCGGCCTGTTTCAATGCTTTTGGAATGGCAGCGATTGGCCCGATACCCATGATTTCAGGCGGCACGCCGGCCACAGAGAAACTCACGAATCGCGCTAACGGCGTTAGCCCGTAGTCTTTTACCGCCTGCTCCGAAGCCAGCAATACCGCACCGGCACCGTCCGACATCTGCGAGCTGTTGCCTGCCGTTACCGACCCGCGTGCTTTGAAAACCGGCTTCAATTTAGCTAGACCCTCGGCACTGGAATCGGCACGCGGACCTTCGTCTTGGCTAAAGCGTTTTTGGCGGGTGATAATCTTGCCGCCTGCAAGGTCTGCGCTTTTGGCAACAATATCGTACGGGCTAATTTCAGCATCGAAGTACCCGGCTTGTATGGCGGCCATGGCTTTCTGATGGGAAGCCAATGCGAAGGCATCTTGATCTTCCCGGGACACCTGCCATTGTGCCGCGACATTTTCGGCGGTAATGCCCATGCCGTACGCAATGGCGATGTGTTCGTTTTCGAACACAGAAGGGCTCATGGCCACTTTATTGCCCATCATCGGCACCATGCTCATCGATTCGGTACCGGCAGCAATCATCAAATCGGCTTCGCCCAACCGGATTCTATCGGCAGCCAATGCCACCGCTTGCAACCCAGAAGAGCAGAAACGGTTAATGGTCTGAGCCGAGACCGATTGCGGCAGCCCGGCCAACAACGCGCCGATGCGGGCCACGTTCATGCCTTGTTCGCCTTCAGGCATAGCACAGCCCACGATGACGTCATCGATACGTTGCGGGTCTATACCCGGCGCTTGAGCAACAACGCTGCGCAGCGTGTGCGCCAGCATGTCGGCAGGGTGGGCATTGCGCAATGCGCCGCGCGGGGCCTTGCCTACCGGGGTGCGGGTGGCGGCAACAATGTAGGCGTCTTGAATAATTTTCATTGGGGTATCCTGAATTAGTTACGGAGCGGCTTGCCGTTTTTCAACATGAATGCAATGCGTTCCTGGGTTTTCGGCATTTGCGCGAGAGCAACGAAGTGTTCGCGCTCCAGTTCCAATAACCACTGCTCGTCAACCAGTGTGCCGCGGTCTACATCGCCGCCGCAAAGCACCGTGGCAATCCGTGTTGACACCTCCATATCGTGTTCTGAAATGAAGCCACCGGCCTGCATGTTAACCAACATCATTTTGAATGTGGCGATACCGATTGAGCCAGCAACCGGAATGGCCTTGGGTTTTACCGGCGGACGGTAGGCCGATTCGGCCATGGCTCGGGCCTGTGCTTTGGCCACATGCAACAGTTCGTAAGCATTGAACACTACTACATCGGACTCTCTGGCCAAACCAAGCGCTTTGGCTTCCAGGGCAGAGCCCGAGACTTTGCCCATCGCTACCGCTTCGAAATACGGCTTCAGCCCAGCGAACACATCGCCGTTGGGGGGATTCAAACCGACACGGGTGGCAATTTCTTTCAGACCGCCACCTGCCGGCAATAAGCCGACACCGGCTTCTACCAGTCCGATATAACTTTCCAGAGCAAAAACGGTTCGCGCCGTATGCATCTGGAATTCACAGCCGCCGCCCAGTGCCAAGCCGCGAACTGCAGCAACCACTGGAATCTGCGCATATTTGAGACGCATGCTTGCCGCCTGGAATTGGCCGACCATGGTGCGGAAATCATCGATACGGCCCTCTTGCAGCGATGCCAGAGCACCGGCCAGATCGGCACCAGCGGAGAACGGCTCCTTGGTCTGCCAAACCACCATGGCCTGGAATTGCTGTTCGGCAACATCCAGCGCTTTACCAACGCCGGCCAAAATGCCGTCGCCAATGGTATTCATCTTGCTCTTGAAGCTTAAAATGCCGATACCGTCACCGTCATGCCAGAGGCGAACGAAATCGTCTTCATAGGCTGTTTCTCCGGGTGCGAAGCGCTCGCCCAGCAAAGGGTCTGGGAAGCGTTGGCGTGCATATACCGGATTGCTTGAGCGTGGTAGAAACCTGGAATGCAAGGCACTGTAGCTGCCGTCTTTGCCATGCACACCGTCAATGTCGGCCACCCAAGCGGGCAAGGGCACAGAAGCCATACTCAGCCCGGCATCAATATCCTGTTGAATCCAAGCAGCAATCTGTTTCCAGTCGGCAGCTTGCATCAGTTCAAGCGGGCCCATGCTCCAGCCATAACCCCAACGGATGGCGAAATCGAGCTCACGCGCAGTGTCCGCGATGTTGGAAAGATGGAAGGTGCAGTAATGAAACAGATCACGGAAGCACGCCCAAAGAAATTTGGCTTGCGGGTGCTCGCTGGCACGCAATGCACTGAATTTGCTCTTCGGGTTTTTGTCTTTCAGTATCGCCAGCACTTCGGGGGCTACTTGCGCAGCACTGGGGCGGTAGTCCTTACTGACCAAATCCAATACGTGGATGTCTTTGCCGATTTTGCGGAAAATGCCGGCACCTGTCTTTTGTCCCAGCATTTTGTTGTCAATCAAGGTCTGCAGAAATTCCGGTACGGTAAAATGCGGGTGCCATGGATCATCCGGCAACGTATCTGCCATGGTTTTAATGGTCAAGCCCATGGTGTCCAAGCCCACCACATCGCAGGTAC
>JAHEBG010000089.1 GCA_024642445.1 Gammaproteobacteria bacterium
TGCTGGCTGGCCAGAGCCTGCGCGCGGCTCACGGTCCTATTGGCGATCAAAAGGCGCTTGACCTTGGCATTATCCAGATGCTGGGCGACAAGCTCTACGGTTTCGCCGGCACCAATCAGCATCACGCAGGACTGATCCAGTTGACTGAACAGCTGCCGTGCCAATTTAACGCTGGCATAAGCCACCGAAACCGGGTGTGAGCCAATTTGGGTTTCGGTGCGCACCAGTTTTGCCGTAGCGAATGTCTGTTGGAAAAGCCTGTCTAACTGGCCTTGTACTGCTCGACAGCGATGCGCCAGCGACCACGCCTGTTTGACCTGGCCCAGAATTTGCGGTTCGCCAAGAATCAACGAATCCAAGCCACAGGCAACCCTGAAAAGATGCTGCACGGCCTGTATATCGGTGTGGTTGTAGGTATGGCTTTCCAGAAGATCATTTGCTACACCGCGGTACTCGGCCAGCCAATTCGTCAGCATCGGTTCATCTGCCGTCGAAATCTGGGCATAAATTTCAGTGCGGTTGCAGGTGCTCAGCAAGACCGCATGTTCAACCCCAGGTACAGCCAGCAAGGCATCCAAAGCATGCTGCAATTGGCTTTCAGGCACGGTCACCCGCTCGCGCAACGCAATCGGCGCGGTGGTGTGATTCAAGCCAAGCACATGCAAGGGCATAGCGGTCCTTAAACAATGACGACTTATTTTAGCCTGTGTACACTGTGTTGTATGCGCTTACTTGCCATTCTCCTTCCCCTAACAATTGCCTTGGGTTTGATCCCGGACACTGTGCGTGCGGCTCCTGCTGCATCCCCGGGGGTTTCCGGGCAGCAACTGCAGCAGCTTATGGAAAGTGAGTTTCTGTTCCAGTCGGGTCAGTTCAGAGGCGCATTTGCGTATTATCAGGGCTTGCCAGAAACCGCCTGGGATGCTGCCCAGTGGCTCCGTGCCGGCCAATTGGCCGAGGTGCTGGGAGAACAGCAGTGGTTCGAGCATCAAAAGCTTTCCAAAGAAGCTGCCGCCGACCCTGGAGAATCTATTCAGGCCCGTCGCTTGGCCTGGGCGCTTGAAACCGGGCGAATATCCGAAGCCGTGGATGCGTGGCGAAAACTTATGGAAGCGGGGGAGTCAGGGTTGCTGGCTTCGCGGCAGGTGTTGTTTGAACCTTCCGGCCAAGGACGTAAAGCATTACAACCGGTGCTGGCAGAATATGCTTCTGCACAGAAGCTGAAACCACCAGAAGCTCTGGAGCTTTACCGGGTTTCGTTGTCATTACAGGACAGTGCGTTGCAGGCCTCACTTCTAAAACGTGTGCCTGATGGAGGCTTGGAGGCACAATTGGCAGCGCTATACCAAGCCTGCGTTGTTTCCAAGGATGTAACCTGTGGCAAGGCTTTATCAGACCTTTCTCCGCAGGATTTGGAACAGTGGCAGCGTCGGGATATCTGGCTACTTTCACAACAGCACGCTACGCCTGTTCAGCAAATGCGCTGGCTGGCCTCTTTGCCACAGGACGCCTCAACCTATTACCAACGGATTGTACAATTGAGCACGAATCCCGAGCCTGAAAATGGCCGGGCTTTGATGGCTGAAATGGAAAAAGACCCCGGGCTTACCGAATACCAGCGCGCATCGCTGCAGGGGTCGTTGTCGGAGCTGTTGAAGGATTGGCCGTCCGCTGCAATTAATTATCAATCGGCGCTTGCGACCGGATTGCCAAGCCAGATTGGCATACGTTTGGCTATTGTGTATTTCCGCCAGAGCCGTGAGGCTGAGGCCTTGGTGCAGATAGCGAAGGTAAAAAATGACCTGAGCCTCTCAGAGGAAATCCGGAGAGATGCGGCACTGACCGAAATCCAGTTTCATGAGTACAAGCAATCTGATCGAAACAACCCCGACATGATTGACAGTCTGTACCGAACCGCACTTGTTGCCTGGCCAAATGCCCAGCAGTTGCGCTACCGGCTTGCCATGCGACTGTTCCAGCGGGGACAGACGCAACAAGCCATGCTGGAACTTCAACGTTTATTGGCCATTGCGCCGGCGAATGCCGACGCCTTGAATGCTTACGGTTATACCTTGGCCAAAGAACTCGATAAGCCCCGTCAGGCTTTCAAAGCGGTGCAGCAGGCCTACTATTTGGCGCCGGAGCAATCCGAGATTCTCGACAGCTACGGGTATGTTCTGCACCGCCTGGGCAGGCATCAGGAAGCCCTGCCGCCCTTGCGCAAGGCCTGGAACATAACGCCCACGGCAGTAACGGCAGGCCACCTTGCGCAGGTGTTTTACGCTTTGGGAGATAAGGTCTCCGCCCAAGAGTATGTGGAGCGGGGATTGCGCTTGGATGCCAAAGAGGCCGATCTGCTGCGGTTGCAGGATCGTCTGCGATGAGGGCATGGCTGCTGTGTCTGGCCTTGGCAGGTTGCGCTACGGTCTCGACCCCAGTGACTTCGCCGGAGGCCCAGCGTCTGCGTCAGGCCTATGTTGACAGTCATCCGAATTGGGCCTTCAGTGGCCGCTTAGCTTATACGCATGACGGCAAAGGCGGGACAGCACAGATTTTCTGGCAGCAAACTGGAAGCAAGGCCGAGCTCAGGCTCAATGCCCCGCTGTCTCTGGGTTCCGCGCGTATTGTTTTCACTCCAGAATATGCGCAGTTGTTCGATGGCGCCGGAAACCAAGTTCAGTCGGGGCCAACAGCGCAGTTACTCGAATCGCTGTTGGGCGTGCCTGTGCCGGTAGAAGACTTTGCCCGTGGCATACGTGGCGGCTTTTCGGTGCCCGGGGCACAAGCTATGGACGGTTGGCAGTGGCAGTACGGCAAATGGGCGAGTTCGCCGGCCCTATTGCCAACCCAGATCGAGCTCCGACGCAATCAAAGTCGTCTTCGACTGGTGGTCGATCGCTGGCAGGAGCTTGGAAATGACTGAGATGCCTTGGAGCGCTTGGCCTGCGCCGGCAAAGCTGAACCTTTTTCTGCGAATTACCGGCAGGCGTTCCGATGGCTACCATACGCTGCAGACGGTATTCCAGCTCTTGGATTGGGGCGATACCGTACACCTGCGTGTTCGACAGGACGGAGAAATCCGGCGCGAATCAACGAACGGCCATGATGTGCCCGAAGCTCAGGATATTGCGATTAAAGCTGCGCAGGCCTTGAAGCTGCGCACCGGTTGCACCTTGGGTGCCGATATCCGTATCGAAAAACGCATTCCCATGGGCGGCGGATTTGGCGGTGGCTCCAGTGATGCGGCAACGGTGTTGCGGGCGCTTGATCTGTTGTGGGAAACCGGTGCTGGCGTAGAGATTTTGGCTGAAATAGGCTTGAAACTTGGCGCAGATGTGCCGGTTTTTGTGCGCGGACACAACGCCTGGGCTGAGGGAATAGGCGATGTCTTAACCCCCATTCAGCTGCCGGAAGCTTGGTTTTTATTGGTGGACTGCGGTGTTCATGTGCCAACGGCTGAACTTTTTCAATCAGCGCAATTGACGAGAGCACAAAAATTGGTGAAAATAGAGGGCTATGTAAGTGGTTCGTTGCTGGATAACGCATTTGAACCGATAGTTCGTCAACGGCAACCCCGTATCGATCGGGTGTTTACCGAAATGGCAGGCTACGGAAAAGTTGCGTTGACCGGTACCGGGGGCGGGTGTTTTCTTCGTTTTGCTTCCAAGGAAGCGGCGCAGTCGGCACAGGCCCATTTGCCTGAAGGCACCCGTTCTTGGGTGGTTGCCTCGGCACCGGAATCACCGCTGTTGCCCGCTTTGCGGCGGGCGCGGCACGAACCGTCAGCATAAGAAATTGGGGCGTCGCCAAGAGGCCCAAGGCACCAGGTTTTGATCCTGGCATTCGTAGGTTCGAATCCTACCGCCCCAGCCAATTTCTCCAGCGTCAAGGGTAAACAATGAGTAAGCAAAACATGCTCGTATTTTCGGGTAATGCTAACCGGCCCTTGGCTCAAGCGGTGTGTCGCGAGCTCGGCTTCCCTATGGGCAAAGCGCTGGTCAGCAAGTTCTCCGATGGCGAGGTTCAGGTCGAAATCGAAGAAAACGTCCGTGGTCAGGATGTTTTCGTGATTCAGCCCACCAACGCACCCTCGGCGGAACATCTGATGGAATTGCTGGCCTTGATCGACGCGCTGAACCGCGCATCGGCCAGTACTGTAACAGCAGTGGTACCGTATTTCGGGTATGCCCGTCAGGATCGACGTCCGCGTTCTGCGCGCGTGCCGATTACGGCGAAAGTAGCCGCTAAAATGTTTTCCATCGTCAATGCCGATCGTGTCATTACCATGGATCTGCATGCCGAACAAATCCAGGGTTTTTTCGATTGCCATGTCGACAATATCTACGCCTCGCCTCTGTTACTGGCGGATATCTGGCGCAATCACGGCACCGAAAACGTCATTGTGGTGTCGCCAGATGTCGGCGGCGTGGTGCGGGCCCGGGCCATCGCAAAACGACTCGATGATGCCGATTTGGCTATTATCGACAAACGCCGGCCGCGCGCCAATGTGGCAACGGTAATGAACATCATTGGTGATGTTGCCGGTAAAACCTGCGTCATGGTCGATGATATCGTAGATACCGCCGGTACGCTGTGTGCCGCTGCCAATGCGCTGAAAGCGCAGGGTGCGGTAAAAGTGGTGGCGTACTGCACGCATCCGGTGCTGTCCGGCGCGGCCATCGATAACGTCACCAATTCGGCATTGGATGAGCTGGTGGTTACCGATACCATACCGCTGAGCGAAGCAGCCAAGGCCTGCGGCCGTATCCGGCAGTTGAGCGTGGCGGAAGTGCTGGCCGAGACCATACGGCGCATTGCGTTGGGTGAGTCGGTAAGCTCGCTATACGTCGATTGATTTTTTGTGGGTGGGTGCCGGCGCATGTGTGCCGGCAAAAACCCAAACAACGCTCGTTTGGTCGCGAATGAGCGCTTTCACCGCCGCGAGGCGGTTCAACCAAGAGTAAAGGGTTTTTTATGTCAGAACATTCCATTAATGCTACTGCCCGTAACGTTGAAGGCAAAGGTGCGAGCCGCCGCCTTCGTACGTCGGGTCATGTGCCGGCCATCGTTTACGGTGGTACCGATGCACCTAAATCGATCCAGATTGAACATAACCACCTCTGGCACGCCAGCCAGAATGAATGGTTCTATGCGTCCATTCTTGATCTGAACATCGACGGCAAAGCCGAGCGCGTGCTGTTGCGTGATATGCAGCGCCATCCGTTCAAGCAGCAGATCATGCACCTGGATTTCCAGCGTGTGGCTGCCGGTGTTGCCATTCACCTCAGTGTGCCGCTGCACTTCCTGAATCAGGACACCTCCCCGGCCGGTAAATCCGCCAATGTGGTGGTTACCCATGAGATCAACGAAGTAGCCATCGTCTGTCTGCCGCGTGATCTGCCTGAGTTCATCGAAGTCGATCTGAAAGATCTGGCTTTGGGCGATATCGTCCATCTGTCGCAGGTCAAGCTGCCGAAAGGCGTTGAGCTCGACATCCGCAATCTCGATAAAGAGCACGACATTGCCGTGGTCATCGCCAAGCAGGCCCGTGTTGAAGTTGAGGAAACTCCAGAAGCTCCGGCTGCTGAAGTACCATCCACCAAGTCCGCGAAAGCCGGCGACAGTGACGCCAAATAAGTTCAATTAATGCCACCGGCCCGGGTTCGGGCCGGTACAATTGACTATGGAAAACATCAACGTATTCGTCGGTTTAGGCAATCCAGGGACCGATTACACCCGAACCCGGCACAACGCCGGGTTTTGGTTTATTGACGCCTTGGCGGAAAAGTTCGGTGCCATCTGGGGGCTTGAAAAAAAGCTGCACGCAGAGACCGCGCGCTTTCATG
>JAHEBG010000090.1 GCA_024642445.1 Gammaproteobacteria bacterium
TTTGGCTTTGTCTTGAACTCAATCCGATGAATCAAACCCGCACGTTCTTGTTGATTGCCTGGTTGGCGGTCGCATTTTTATTGTTCCAGCAATGGCAGAGCCCTGTGGTCAGCCCAGGCCCCGTCCTTTCAGAAACGTCCGCTCCAATCTCAACCGTGCCCGAGGCGAGCTCTGGTGTGCCCGCGCTTCCAGCAGACTTGGCCAGTGCTGCACCGGCACTGCCTGTGGCACAACAAGCTGCCAGCGCCGCCACCGTAGAGATCGAAACCGATGTGTTGCGTTTGACCGTAAGTTTGCAGGGCGCCAGCATTCTGCGCGCGGAGCTGTTGAGCTACCCCTTGGAAAAAACGCCCGATAGCGCCAATGTGGTATTGCTTAATAATGCGCTCGGCCAGACCTTCGCTGCCGAATCCGGCTGGCTGGCAGCCGACGCCCAGAGCGCGCCGACGCATAATGCCGTATACCGCACCGAAGACGGACGCAGCCGCTACCAAATGGCGCAGGGCAAAGACAGCATTGCCGTACCGTTTGTATGGCAGGACGCCAATGGCGTTACCGTTACCAAAATCCTGGTTTTGCACCGCGGCCGTTTCGATGTAGATGTGAAACAGAACATTGCAAATCGCAGCCCTTCGGTTTGGAAAGCGTTTGCTTACGAGCAACTGAAGCGCATACCGCCGCCGCCGCCGGCTAAACACGCCGGCTTGACCAATCCGGATGCCTTCAGTTTCGTCGGATCGGCCTGGTTTGGCAGTACCGACAAATATGAAAAAGTAAAATACGCCGATTATTTCGATGACGGTGTTTTGAAAAGTCCGAACAAGCCGATTCAAGACGGCTGGTTCGGCATGCTGCAACACCATTTCGTCTCGGTCTGGATTCCAGCTAAAACCGACACGCAAACCGTGAGCTTGGCGACCGAAGGCAACCCGAATGCGCCAACCTACTTGGTGCGTGGCGTTTCCAAAACCGCCACCATGGTTGCAAGTAATGCCTCCGCTAGCCGGGAAGACCGCCTTTGGGTGGGCCCGAAAGCACAGAAAGCCATGAATGCCGTGCACCCCACGCTAGATTTAAGCGTGGATTACGGCATTTTCAGCTTCCTGTCGCAACCCTTGTTCTGGCTGTTGTCTTTGTTGCACAGCTGGTTGGGCAACTGGGGCTGGGCGATCATCGCCATTGTGGTGATTTTGAAGGCCATCCTGTTCCCGCTTTCCGCCAAACAATACCAGAGCATGGCGAAAATGCGCGCCATACAGCCGCGCATTGAAGCTCTGAAAGAGCGTTATGGCGATGACCGCCAAAAGTTCGCCGTGGCCCAGATGGAATTGTTCAAGAAGGAAAAGGTTAATCCGGCAGCAGGCTGTTTGCCGATGCTGATTCCGATTCCGATTTTCCTGGCCCTGTATTGGGTGTTGATTGAAAGCGTGGAATTGCGGCAAGCCCCATGGATGGGCTGGATCCAGAATCTGACCGCCGCCGATCCGTACTTCATCCTGCCGGTGTTGAACCTGATCGTGATGTTCCTGACCCAGAAGCTCACGCCAACCCCTGGCATGGACCCCATGCAGAAGAAACTGATGACCTTCATGCCGCTGATTTTTGGCGTGATGATGGCGTTCTTCCCGGCCGGACTGGTGCTGTATTGGGTCACCAACGGTACTCTGGGCCTTGCCCAGCAGTGGTGGATGACCAAGAAATACGGCGGCACCGCGTCCGCTGCCCACGGCAAATAAGGGCAGGCGGCGAACGATGGCTGAGCACAGCATCGATACCATCGCCGCCATTGCCACCGCACACGGTGCTGCCGGCGTTGGCATCGTGCGCGTATCCGGGCCCCTGGCAAAGCCTATTGGCGAAGCGTTGGCGGGTCAGCCGCTGAAAGCCCGGCATGCCCTGCACGCGCATTTAAAAGATGCCGAAGGCGACATTCTGGACGATGCCGTGGTGCTGTTTTTCCAGGGCCCGAATTCCTACACCGGTGAAGACGTATTGGAGCTGCAGGCACACGGAAATCCGGCATTGTTGAATATGTTGTTGAAGACGTGCAGGCAATTGGGTGCCCGTGATGCCCGGCCCGGGGAATTCACCGAACGCGCGTTTCTCAACGACAAACTGGATTTGGCGCAGGCTGAAGCCGTGGCCGATTTGATCAGTGCCCAGTCCGAAGCCGCTGCACGTGCCGCACGACGCTCGCTGGACGGCGTATTCTCCGCGCGCTGCGATGCGGTTTCCGAACAATTGGTTAAGGCGCGCATTTATATCGAAGCAGCGTTGGATTTTCCTGACGAAGAAATCGATTTTCTAGCCGCGCCACAGATACAGGATCTTCTGCAGCAGTGCCGCGATGCATTGTCGCAACTGCGGCACGAAGCCGAGCAGGGCAAGCGTTTGATGGACGGCATGCATGCGGTCATTGTGGGCGCGCCCAATGCCGGAAAATCCTCACTGCTCAACGCATTGGCCGGCAGCGACCGTGCCATCGTCACCGATATTGCCGGCACTACCCGCGATGTCTTGCGCGAAACGCTTCAACTGGACGGCCTTTGGTTGACACTGGTCGATACCGCAGGCCTTCGAGATACCCAGGAAACCGTAGAAGCGGAGGGTATTCGGCGAGCCCGGGAAGAAATCGGTAAAGCCGATTTGATTCTGGCGGTAGTGGACGACAGCAAAAATGGCGCCGATGATTTGCTTGCCGAACTGCAAGGCACCTCCGGTACCGTGCTATGGCTGCACAACAAAGCCGATCTTTCCGGCCACGCCATGAACCGACAAACGGCCGATGACGGCACGCATCTGTGGCTTTCAGCAAAAACCGGCGAGGGCCTTCCCCAGGTGCGTGCCGAATTGATTCGCCTGGCCGGGTTTGGCGAGGCCGGCAGTGGCAGCTTCAGCGCCCGCACCCGGCATCTGGAAGCCCTGCAGTTGGCAGAAACCCATCTGCTTCGTGGCATTGCCCTTTGCACCCAGGCACAGGCCGAATTGGCCGCAGAAGAACTGCGGCTAGCCCACCATGCCGTGGGCAGCATCACCGGACATATGGATGCCGATGCCTTGCTGGGCCGTATTTTTTCCAGCTTCTGTATAGGAAAATAATCGATGCTTTCGTAGCGCTTGATTTAAGTCAGCGCAAGCCGTAGGACCAGCTCCTAGACTGGGCACAGACCCCAATGGAGCAGACCGATGAAACCCACGCATTCCCCCCTTGCCGTGTGCATAGCTTTGGCACTTTCCTTGATGCCATTGCACGCAGAGGCCGAAGACAGCAACAGCGGAAAAGTACTGTTCGACGCCCGCTGGCGTTTGGAGCAGGTGGACGACGACGCGTTTGCCAAAAATGCCGATGCCGATACCTTGCGCATCCGACTCGGATATCGGACGGCCGTGCGCTCCGGCTGGAGCGGCGTACTGGAAGTGGAAGCAACGCAGCACCTGTTCGGCGATGACTTCAACAGCACCGCCAATGGCAAGGGAAGTTACCCTACAGTGGTTGATCCGGATAACGCGGAGCTGAACCAGGCCTATGTGCGCTATGCGCCCGATGCGCAGACACAGCTCAACATAGGACGGCAGCGGGTACAGTGGGATAACCAACGCTTCATCGGTAATGTTGGTTGGCGCCAAAATGAGCAGACGTTCGATGCCGTGGATTATCAGTACAGCTTTGGTAATGGCTTGAAGCTCCGCTATGATTATCTCGATCGCGTGCAACGGGTTTACGGTGCGGATCACCCGAACGAAGACCTGGCCCGCTTTCAACTGAATGCACACCTTATCGGCCTCAGCCATGCTTTAGGTCCGGGCGTTCTATCCGGCTATGCACATTTCATTGAAAACCAGACCTTGCCGCTGACCTCCCATCGCAATATTGGCCTGCGCTATACCGCTAAAAAAGCAGTACCGGATGGCATTGGCTGGGTAGCAACGGTGGAATATGCCAAACAGAATGCCTATGCCGATGGCGCATCCGCCATTGATGCCGACTACCTTACCTTTGAGGGTGGCATTGTCTGGAATGCAAATACCTTTAAGTTCGGTTGGGAAAAACTGGGAGGCGACGGTCATTACGGGTTTTCCACACCGCTGGCTACTCTGCATGCATTCGATGGTTGGGCAGACAAGTTCCTGATAACGCCGGTCAACGGCTTGACCGACACTTCTCTGGGCTGGAATCGGAAGTTCGGCAAGGTCAGTGCGGCCGTCATCTGGCATGACTTCCACGCCGATGCCGGCAGCCAGCATTACGGCAGCGAATGGGATGCATCGCTGGGCTATGCGTTCAATCCGCATTGGAATGGCCTGATCAAACTCGCCGATTACCGGGCCGATACTTTCAGCAGTGATACACGCAAGACTTGGCTTGGCTTGGAGTATGTGTATTGACCCGCGCCTGCTAAACTGAGGCTAACGCTGTCAGCGAAAAGGCAACGGCATGCCCCAGGAAAGCATTAAACATAAGCTCGGCATTTGGGGTGTGCGTAACTACCATAGCACCCTTGAGAAACGCGCTCTGGCTGGCGCACAGATGTCGGGCGGGTACATTGCCATGGCGGTGGCCGCTACGGTGATGGCGACGGCAGGGCTGTTGCTGAACAGTGTTGCCGCGATCATCGGCTCCATGTGCGTTGCCCCGTTCATGGGGCCGTCCCGCGCGGTCTGCATAGGAATGATTTACCGCAATTGGCCGGTCTTTTTCGGCGGCCTGGTAAAGCAGCTGATCGGTTTGTTGCTGATCGGCGTCAGCGTGGCGGCACTGGTAACCTGGCTTTTGAACAACAACCTGTCTGGAATAGAAATAACGTCCGAAATACTCATACGCGCCATGCCTACACAGCGCGATGTGGTGCTCAGCACACTGATTGCGGTATCGGCAGGCGCAGCCGCATCGTTAGCGCTGGTGGCGCAGCCGCAGGTGGTGGAAAGCCCCTGGGGACAGGTCATCGATGCCATCATCGGTGTTGAAATCGCCGTGTCGTTGGTGCCGCCGGCCGCCGTCATTGGCATCGGCTTGGCACTCAATGCGCCGGAACACAGCAAAAACGCCTTTTACCTTCTGATGTTGAACGTGGTCTGCCTCAATCTGATTGGCAGCGCCAGCATTTTACTGATCCGGGGTATGCGGCTTCGCCATCTGCAGCTGGAACAACGCATTCGAAAAGCCGTGGAAGATACCATTGAAGAAGTACCGGGCTTCATAGCCGTAGGCAGCAGTATCGACATTACCCTTTTTGACGAGAACAGTGCCAACATCGATATCATTCTGCGCCGACGCTTCGGTGGCAAGGTTCCAGAAAGTCTAGCTGCACGGATTGCCCAAGACGTGCAAACTCAAACCGGTTGCAAGGGCGATATCGTCATAGAAGTGGTGCCGTTGCTAACGCATCTGAATTGAAGCGGCTTCCAATGCCGGAGCCTATTTCTGCAGGGATTGTTTTACCAGTGCCATAAACTCCGGATCGGGCACAGCGCCGAGTTTCTCGGTGCGTGCCAGAATCCGGCCCTCCGCGTCCAACAGCACCAATGCACTGGTGTGATTGAATTCACCGTCGGAAAGTTTCCGGTATCGGGTGCCGATTAGGGCGGCAAAAATACGTACGCCGGCATCGTCGGTACGAGCCAGAGTCCAACGCTTGGTATCGATATGGCGTTTCTTGACCACAGACATCAATGCTTCCGGTGTATCGCGTTCCGGATCAAGGCTGACCAGAAGCACACGAAGGTTTGCGCGTTCGGCGGCGGTTAGCTTGCGATCGATACCGAAAGCGCTGTCGATGATTAGCGGACAAACATACCGGCACGAGGTATAGAACATGGCCACCAGCT
>JAHEBG010000091.1 GCA_024642445.1 Gammaproteobacteria bacterium
ATACCTCGGGCATATCCAAGCCTTCACGCAACAGATTGATGCCTACCAGCACATCGAATACCCCCAGCCGCAGATCGCGGATGATTTCCACCCGCTCAACGGTATCCACATCGGAATGCAGATAGCGTACTTTCACGCCGTGCTCGGCCAGATAATCGGTAAGATTCTCGGCCATGCGTTTGGTTAAAGTGGTAATCAGCACCCGCTCCGCCAATGCCACACGAAGGGTAATTTCGGACAATACATCATCCACCTGGGTAGCCACTGGCCGTATTTCAATTTGCGGGTCAACCAAGCCTGTGGGCCTCACCACCAATTCCACCACCTGCCCTTCTGAATGTTCCAACTCATACGGGCCGGGCGTTGCCGAAACATACACGCTGCGTGGCGCACGGCGTTCCCATTCTTCAAACTTCAGCGGCCGGTTATCCAAGGCCGATGGCAAGCGGAACCCGAAATTGACCAGAGTTTCCTTACGGGAACGGTCGCCTTTATACATGGCGCCCAACTGAGGCACGGTAACGTGCGACTCATCCACTACCAGAAGCGCATCGGGCGGCAGATAATCGTAAAGACACGGCGGCGGCTCGCCTGGCATGTGCCCGGTAAGGTGCCGCGAATAGTTTTCGATGCCGCTGCAGAAACCCACTTCCAGCATCATTTCAATGTCGAACTGCGTGCGCTGCGCCAGACGCTGCGCTTCCACCAGCTTGTTTTCCTGATAGAAATATTCCAGACGCTCTTTCAGTTCGGTCTTGATGGTCTCGATGGCATCCAATACCGTACGGCGTGTAGCCACATAGTGCGATTTCGGATACAGCGTGTAGCGCGGCATCCGGCGGCGTACCTCACCGGTCAGTGGATCGAAGGCTGCAATGTTCTCGATTTCACCGTCAAACAGTTCCACGCGGATGGCTTCGTAATCACTTTCGGCCGGATGGATATCGATCACTTCGCCACGCACACGATAATTGGCCCGCTTCAATTCCACATCATTCCGGGTGTATTGCATTTCGGTCAGCCGGCGGATCAATTCCCGCTGATCGATTTTATCGCCCCGGACCAAGTGCAACACCATGCGGAAGTATTCGTTGGGGTCACCCAAGCCGTAAATGGATGATACCGAGGCCACAATGATGGCATCACGGCGCTCCAGAAGTGCCTTGGTCGCGGAAAGCCGCATCTGCTCGATGTGTTCGTTGATCGAGCTGTCTTTATCAATGAAGGTGTCTGAAGCCGGAATATAGGCTTCTGGCTGGTAATAATCGTAGTAGGAAACAAAATATTCCACTGCATTGTGCGGGAAAAAACTCTTGAACTCGCCGTACAACTGCGCCGCCAGAGTTTTATTGGGCGCCAGCACCAAGGTAGGCTTCTGAATGGCCTGAATGACATTGGCAATGGTGAAGGTTTTTCCTGAGCCGGTCACACCCAGTAGCGTCTGAGAAGCCACGCCGGATTCAAAGCCGGCAATCAGCTTGGCAATGGCTTGCGGTTGATCGCCGGCCGGAGAAAACGGCGAAACCAATTGAAAGGGGGTATCCATGGCGTTCTGATTCATGTCAATTCAGAATTTTCGCACACCCGGCACAGGGATACACCTACTTCCTGCAATAGGCATCAATAGCAGACTGGCTAAAACCCTAGCAAGGAGTCTGTTATGCCCGTTCGCGACCGCGGATTCACCCTGATTGAACTGTCTGCCGTGATGGCCGTCATTGGCCTAATTGGCATTTTCACCGTGCCTGCCCTGCAATCGGTGCGCTATGCCGCCAATAGCCGGAAAGCGCATACCGAACTGCTTTCAACGGTATTGACGGCCTCCCATAAGGCTGCGCTGCACGGCGTGCATACCGTAATCTGCCCCAGCGCCGATGGCATCCACTGCCAAAGCGGTTACGACTGGAGTACGGGTTGGATTGCCTATATCGACAATAACGGCAGCAGGGAACGGGAACCGGAGGAAAGCCTGATACAACGCCAGGGCGCATTGACCGATACCCGCCTTATCAGCACAACTGGCCGAACACGGATTGTATTTCAGGGCAACGGCGGCAATGCCGGCAGCAATGTCACTTTTACCCTATGCGACAGACGCGGGCCGAGTAAAGCGCAGACACTGGTGCTCAGCAACACCGGTAATTTAAGGCAATCCAGCCCTAGTGCGACTGCAATTACAACCGCATGTCGCTTCTGAATCGGTGGAAAAACCATGGAAGTTATTGACGTGCGCGCCAATATTGGCGAAAATACACGTCCTTGCCCGAATAGCTCAGCCGGTTAGAGCACTTGACTGTTAATCAGGGGGTCGTTGGTTCGAGTCCAACTTCGGGCGCCAGATAAAGAAAAACCCGCCTTTCGGCGGGTTTTTTGTTTCATTCCAATAACTTTTCAGTTATTGGCAAGCCGCACTGGATATCGAATAGGTAATCTTATTGCCATTACTGCTGCACGGAGATTTGCTGCAGGTGTATGTACAGGTATCGGCAGTTTTGGTTTCTCCCTGATAGGTCATGCCGATAGCGATGGCAGCGCCATTGGAAATCAGCGGGAAGGTGATGGTCGTTGATTCATTGACCGCACCATCGCTAGGCGAAGCCGCCCCAATAATACCCAGTAAATTAACCGAACTCACCGAATAGTTTTTGCAGTAGGTAACCGCATAGGCTTCATTGTTCGCCGGCGTATAGCTCACCGCAGCCTCAGGGCCGGTACAGGAAATGGTAGCGGTACTGGTCCGGCTCTTGTCTTCGTAATTGTATTTGCCAACGGTCAGTTTCACGCCAACACCAATACTTGAGGTTGTGCAGGTATAGGGATTCGGACGCGAGGCGCCGGTGGTGGCAAAATTGCATACCGCAGATGGCGCAGCTGAAAGTGTCGGATACGATGCAGTACTGGCACCAAAGGTATAACCGGAGAATATAGCCGTATAGACACCACCGTTGGTGGGCGATGAGCCTTGAATGGCAAACGCTTGCGAATCCTGCAGTGCCACTTCATCGGGGTCAATCGCGTTGGAAAGCACCGCTACACCGGAATTGGAGGAATACATGTCGGAATAGGCCGTTTGCGTGGTGCCATTGGTGGGATTGCTGCCCGGCGCTACTTTGCCGCGCACCGGATCATCCTGTGAAATGGATTGTGAGAAATCGGCATTGGTAACCACCAACTGTTGGCCGGAAAGCGGCGACCAATTGCTCAGCTCGGATAGATTGATCGAGGTAAACGGCACGTACGGCAACACACAACTCTGCAAGGTGCTGTTCACCGAGCAATTGGCTTTGACTTCGGAGATTTTATCTACCGCTTCGGGCTCAAGATAATCAATGAATAAGCCACGGCTATGCAGCCATTTAAAGTCGTTGGAGCGGTTGATGTTGATTGATACGGGCAAATTAATGCTACGGGCAGTCTCCAGTACACTGAGTGCAGAACTGGACAGTAACGTGTTGTACAGACCACTGGAGCCCTGATTCACCACACGCTGCCCTAAATAATCCAGCACGATATTCTGGTAATTGGTAGTAGCGGCCGCAGTTGGCGAATACGCCAAAGTAGAGCCGTCATTTTTGGTTTCCAGAAGATTGAAATAATCGTTGTTGAGATCGGCCGCCACGCGGAATATACCGTCGACACGAATCAATCGGCACGATTCCAAATAATCGTCATTGGCACCAGCGGCAACCAGTGCACCATTCACAATCTTGTAATGGTCATGGGTAGTGCGTCGAGGATCGAATTTCGCCGTTGTGGTGCCTACCGGGTCGTGATGATCACGGCAGCAGGATGTGCAGTACTGGCTTTGCGGCGGCGCATTGTTGGGAATGGTGGCAGCACCGGCTATGGGTGTATAGCTGGCCACTTGCGGCACCGAGTAACGAAAGCCGTTCCAATAGCTAGGGCGGTAAGCAGTATCGGTAGTCACAGCATTGCCTTTGTTGCAAGTACAGCCAATAACCGTTGTTTCCACACGCGATTGTGCCCGCGCGGTACCGTTATTCAAACCGGCGTACGTCAAAATATCGAAACGGGTTTCCACCACGCGCTGATTGTTGTTATTGCCGGCAATTTCGGGTTTCGGGTTGGTCGCAGCGGTATCGGTACCGTTACCAACGGCAATGGGAATAACACCCGGCGTACTGCTTGGGTCAAAAATCAGAATACGCGGATAGCGCTGTTGCGTTGATGAGGTGTTGTTGAGAACTACTTTCGAGCCATCTTGGGGCGAAACCGCCCCGATGGCATCTTCAATTCCAATTGCCTGGGTTGCACCGTTGCTGTCGGTCCAGTTCACCGTAACCGCCACACGTTTGTATTCATTATTAGACACAAAGGTATTGGGCGCAGTGCCCGCAGGCGTAGCACCCGTAAGTGGGGTAACGCTAACAAAAGTATTGGTATTGGGCTGATAAGCGAATCGAGTAATGGTCCAGGTTCGCGTAAAATTAACACCGCTTAAGTTGCCCGAAGCATCGTTCACCGTATCAGTACCGGTGGTCAGTGCCTGATACCCGGTAAGATCTTGGAATGCGCGCAGATCTTCAACCTTATCTTTGGCCAATTGCAGGGCAACGGTTTGCGATTTGGTTTCGGACGATGCACGGATGATGCTGGTCTGCAGTGCCGCCAGTGCCAGCAGCCCAAAGCCCAGGACCACAACGGAAATCATGACTTCAATCATGCTGAAGCCGCGTTGTTTAGGAAGGAATTTCACAGTAGTCATCATTCAGTCCTCAGAATCCTTCGGTAGCATCAAGCCAGCTGCCGGGTACACGGGCAAACTTGGCATTGCTGGGAAGCGTGTTCGGGTCGGTGCTAACCCCGGTATTGTCGTAAACGATATCAATGGTACCGGCGATATCGATATCGCCCTCTACCACTAACGAGCCAAAAATCTTGGAGTTACCCACGCCCTTGAACTCGGTATTCTGGTTGTTGCTGCGAATAAACAACAAGCCATAAAAAATGGTGTTGTTGAACTTCGCCGGCCCTTCCATCACCACGATTGCCGGGGAATTCGGGCTGCCTACTTGGCCTGGAAGATCGCAATTCGTTTCTGATACGTAATAAATACCTGACGCAGCGGCGCCCAACGCATTTAAACCGGCACAGGACAGCGAAGTAGCACCCAAGGTATTGGTTAAATGGAACACAGCGCAGTTCTCGGTGCCTGTTGGGCCGCAGTTGGTATTGGTGGCCGTTGCGCCCTCGCTGACAACATCACTGGCGTTAAAGATAAATTCAAACAGCGAATCGTCGCTGGTGGCATCCGGGCCCACGGTATCGCTCAAATTGACCCCGTTGCAATCTAAGCCCGGAAAGTAGGCGATATCCGGCAGACCGCCCTGATTGCTGTCGCGGTCCAGCACATCGATGCCTTCACGTTTGGTGGCATTGGAATGGCCGGAAAGGAAATTGTTTTCCGAAGCAGTAATAGCCGGGCAACCGCAAGCATTGTTTACCGTAGCGCAGGTGGTTTTCAATTGTGAGGCCGGTGTGTTCTTAAGGTATTCGCCCACTTGACAGGTGGATACGCTGCCTACACCTCCGGCCGCAGGGCAGGCACCAGCACTGTTGCCGTCAATGCCGACATCGTTCGGCGACCAAATAGAGCCCGGTACACCGTAACCGCCGGCATTGGGGTTGGTCACTACTTGTGCATTACCCAGGCCTTTCACGAAACCGGAGCCGATAATCGGCACGGCAGCCGTAGGATTACCGTCGGCATAACTGGCCCAGGTTTCCTTGATGATGGATTGGGAGTTTTCGTTGGTCAGTGTGGCGTGTGAAATGAAGGTAATGGCGATGCGATTGCCGCC
>JAHEBG010000092.1 GCA_024642445.1 Gammaproteobacteria bacterium
TGGAACCAGACAATGCCGTCGCTGAGCGCGAGCACTGGCAGAATGCGCCCATTGATATCCAGCGTTTGCTCGGAAGGTTCTTTGCCGCTCAAACGGCGGTATTGCCTTGCCAGAACTTCGGTATTGGCGGCGTTATCCGGAACCCGGTACGTGGCAGCCTGTTGCAACATGCGTAAGCGGTAATCGTTGGCGCTGGCCAGCTCGATGATCTCACACTCGCGTTTCAGCAACGCAATGCACGGCAGAAAGCTGGCGCGCTGCAAGCCATTTAGGTAGAGCTCGTCCGGCGGAACATTGGAGGTGGTGATGAAGCTCACGCCATGCCGGATGAGCTGATCAAGCAGACGATACAGAATCATGGCATCGCCGATGTCGGTCACGAAAAATTCATCCAATACCAACAACCGTGTTTTGCGCGCCATGCGCTTGGCCAGCACCGCCAAGGTGTCTGCAGTATCCGGCATGCGCGCCAGTTCGGCATGCACATGGTTCATGAAGCGATGGAAATGCCAGCGCTGGCTGGGCACATCGGGAATTGAATTCAAAAACAATTCGGTAAGTCGGGTTTTACCGCGGCCCACACGACCCCAGAGATAGAGGCCCCTTACCGCTTTCGACGGCGGTGCGAACCTGCCTAGAAACCGAAGCGGTCGCTGCTTTTGCAGACCTGCGGCCATGCTGTCCAGATAGGCCAAGACCTCTCGCTGCGCGGAGTCCTCCTGCAAAAGGCCCTCGGCAACCTGGGCGTCATAGGCATGCAATGAACTAGGCGGCATGGATTGTCTTAAGAAACGTCACTACATGCGCGCGCAATGGCAGCAATTTTCCATGAAAAAAATGGCTGGTTTCGGGCATGGCGATAATCTGCGGTTTCGGTAATTGCTGTTCCAGCCATTGCAGAACGGTTTGCGGGTCAACAATTTCATCGCTTGCACCCTGAACCGCAAGCCACGGACAGCTGGGTGCCGACACTTCGCTGAAATCACGAAAACCTACTGGCGGCGCAATGCTGATCATAGCCACCGGCGTACAATGCTCGGCGGCTTTCAATGCCACCCATGCGCCAAAAGAAAATCCGGCCAGCAACAGTGGCGCTTCCGGCCGCTGCTGCCGTGCCCAAGCAATCACTGCCAGACAATCGGCCAGCTCTCCGGCGCCGCCATCATACGTACCTTCAGAGGCGCCTACGCCACGAAAATTAAACCGCAAGGCAATGCCGCTGCATTCCACACAGGCCTTGGCTACGGTAGCAACCACTTTATTGGTCATGCTGCCACCGTCGGGCGGATGCGGGTGGCAAATTACCGTTAACGGTGTACCGGAGGTAAGCTCTGCAGGAGCATCCAGCAAAGCCTCAAGCGCGCCGGCCGGGCCATCAATACGGCACGGATTTGAAGCTTGCGAGAATAAAGTCATAGGGTGCAGTATAAAGCAAACAAAAACGCCGCCCGAAGGCGGCGCTGTGCGAGACGATCGCGATTATTTCAGCTCAGCCAGCATCCAGTCCACGGTGGCAATGACTTGTTCATCGCTCAAACCCGGATTGCCACCGCGTGCCGGCATGCCACGGATACCTTCAATGGCGTGCTTATGCAGGGTGTCATTGCCTTGTGCCAAACGCGCACCCCATTCGGCTTTCAGCAACTTCGGTGCGCCGGCAGCGCCCGAGGTATGGCAGCCGGTACACAATTGGCCGAAAATCTCGCCACCATCCAAAGTCCCGCCGTAGGCTACTTGGCCTTTAGCCGCTTCTGCGGCGGCGGCAACGGCAGCGGCTTGCGCTGCGGCACCGGTTTCTCCGGCATAAACTGCGCCCACGGGCGCAATACGCGCTTGGGTAGCCGCCAATTTGGCAGGATTTTCAGTTTCCGGGCGCTTGCCATTTACGTACAAGCCGGCCAGAATCAAACCCAAGGTAATCAGCATCAAAACAGCGATGACCTGAGCAAAATTTTTCATGAACACAAGATCGTGGTTGCGCACAAAACACCTGTCTGGGCTTCGCGCCCTAATCGAAGTAAAGGGCTATTATATCGGGGCTTTCGGCGGTAATAAAGACAAACTTGAGTTGAACGCGTCAATTCTCGCGCTTTGAGACGCAAATTTGGCATTATGTGAAGATGGATCAAGGCTCGGGATTTTTTCTGCACCACGGTAACCGGCTCGACGAGCTGGTAACCCGCTTGGGCCAACAACTGAACCGTAATGCTGGCTCGGATTGGTTTTTGCCGGAAACCGTGCTGATTCCCCAACCCAGCATGCGCCGATGGGTGCAAAACACTTTGGCCGAGACCTTTGGCATAGCCGCCAATATTGATTTCCTGCCCCCCGGGCAGTTCGTCAACCAACAACTGGCCTCTTGGTTGCCGGGCACTGCCGAACAGACCCTTAGCCCGGAACGCCTGCACTGGCGGTTGTTTGCACTGCTGCAGGATCCAAAGCACATGAAAGCGCCCGTGTTTGCAGAGGTAAAGCGTTTTCTAAGCGGCAATGACCCAACATTATTGGCATGGCAAATGGCCGGTGAGCTGGCCCTGGCCTTTGAAAAATACCAGGCGTGGCGGCGACACTGGTTGTTGAGCTGGCATGAACGTCCCAGCCCCAGCGATTGGCAATCGCAGCTGTGGCATATGGCCAGCCAAGGCCGAAATTTCCGGGCGCAAGCGGTAGAGGCCTACCTTAAGGCTTATCAACACCCCAACTGCCCGCGGCCTGCAGGCTTGCCTGATCGAATTTTCATATTCGCCTGCCAGAATCTGTCACCCGATGTTCTACACGTTTTGCAGTCTTTCGGGCGTTGGAGCCGTGTCGAGTTCTTCCTGCACAATCCCTGTCAGGAATTCTGGGGCGATATCGGCAGCGGCACGGCGTCGGCCTTTTCGGCAGATGCGGTATTCGAAAATCCGTTGCTCAACCGCTGGGGTTTTGCCGGACGCGATTTCGTCGCTTCGTTGTTGCTTGACCAAAATAGCACCTGGGCTGGAGAACAGGAATCCTATATTCCGGCCGATAACACCCTCGAAACATGCCTGTTGCATCGCATTCAAAATGCCGTGTTGGAACGTGCAGCTTTGCCTAAGCTGTCTGCAACCGAAGCCGAAGCCTTGGCCAATGATGACAGCATCCAAATCCATGCCTGTGCCACACCGCTGCGCGAGGTGCAGGTATTGCGTGCGCAGCTCTTAGGTCTGCTGCAACGGAATCCGGATTTGCAGTGGCGGGATATCGTGATTATGAGCCCTGATGTTACACGCTATGCACCGCTGCTCGGTCCGGTGTTTGGCGAGCAGAACGACACTTATCCGGCATTGCCGTTCGCGCTCAGCGAGCAAGAAGATTTCCGTGATGCGCCGGTATCCCGATTGCTATTCGAGCTGATGGCCTTGCCGCAGAAACGGCTTACCGGTAACGAAGGTTTGGCACTGTTGAGCCATCCTCTGATGGCGGCACACTACCGACTCTCGCACGATGACCTGCAGCGCTTACATGTCTGGCTGGAGATGGCCAGTGTACGTTGGGGCTTGAATGCCACGCACCGGCAAGGTATCGACGGCACCGCGCAAACCGAGTTCACCTGGCAGAATGCCCTGGAGCGTTTGTTGTTCGGGTATGCCAGCACCGATGACTGGGTGGGCGGTGTTGCCGGCGTTACCTTGCCTTCGGGAAAAGATCAGGCTCTGCTTGATACATTAGTTGACTTTCTGGGGGCCATGAATGGTCTTTGCGCGTCGCTAACAGCGCAGCACAGCCCTGCAGATTGGGCAGTACTTTTGCAATCACTGCTGGAGCGGTTCATTGATCCGGCACGCCTGCAAGAGGTTGACCGCCTTGCCTATGCGCTACTGCATCAACGCATTGCTGCTTTGCCCGAACATGCCAAGTGCGCAGAGTTGAGCCATGATCTTCCCCTTTCTGTAGTTGTGGCCTATCTTAGCGCCGAGGAAACCTCCGGCCCGGGACAAGCCTGGCTGTCGGGGCGTATCACCGTTTGCCAGATGGTGCCGATGCGGCTAATTCCCTTCAAAGTAATCTGCTTATTGGGGATGAATGAAGGACAGTTCCCGCGCCAAGATGTGGCATCTGCTCTGAACCGGCTTTCCATGCCGAATACCGAACGCATGCCCGGTGACCGTAGCAATCGCAACGATGACCGTTTTCTGTTTCTGCAGTTGCTGAGTACATGCCAGCAGAATCTTATTATCAGCTTTCAAGGCGAAAATCCGGTTGACGGCAGCCGTATGGCACCCTCAACCGTAGTCACCGATCTTATCGAGGGCATGCACGGCATGCTGCCCGAGGGCGCTGAACCGTTACAAGCCCACTGGCCCATAGAACATGCGCTATCGGATTACCACCGGTCAATCGATAGCCGCGTAGTGCAGGTCAACACTGCCATGCCGTCATTGGAAACGCGGGTTCCGTATAGCTACACCGCGCTAACTTTGCCGCCAGAGCAGTCACAGGAAATTTTGGATTCCGTGGTATCGGCCGATGATTTCATACGGTTCTGGCGAAACCCCAGCACATACTTGGCGAAGCGCAAAGGCATACGCGCACCCGAGCAGGCCGCATTGCTGCCGGAAAACGAGCCGTATGGAAAAGCCACTGGGCTGGATCGTTATCGCCTTGTCGATTTGCTGCTGCAACAGGCACTGACACAACCAGGTTTGGCTGCAGATACCGTGTTTGCAAGAGCCGTTGCCGAGGGCCATTTACCTCCGGGTGCGCCAGGAAAAGACCGCTTAAACCGGATTTGGTCGGAGCTGTCTCCGGCACTTGATGCCTTGATGGAGAAACGCATTGCTCCGCGCTATTGGCCAGTACAAACCGAGGCAGCAGGAATAACGCTGACCGGTAGCCTGGCTCAACATTTCAGCAATGGTTTGATCACGCTTGCATTACACAAAACTAAACCGCGCGGCCGGGACTGGCTGGATGCAGGCATCCGGCAGTTATTGGCGCGCACCAGCGGCCATGCCCTTGCCTGTCATATTTACACCAACAAACTGCTTCCATTGGCGGATGTTGGCAATGATGCCCCGCGTCGTATGGCCCTTTTGCTTGATATATACCGCACGGCACAAACGCAACTGACTGTTTTCCATTCGGAGTTCAGCTATGACTGGTATCGGCATAAAAAAAAGCAGCCCGATGCCGATGTTTGCCAATGGCTGCAACAGGCGCAGTTCAATGAAGACAACAACCGCTACAGTGCCAGCGATGCGCTCACCGAATATCTGACGTTTGGCCAAGGGTTTCCTGCGCTGGCACAAAACTATGCCACGGATTTCGACCGCTTGGCCTGCACGGTTTTCGATGCCTTGCTTGTTGCTAGCGAGGATTGTCATGACTAATCTGCCGCTAGCCTACCGATTGCCGTTATCGGGCACCGTGTTGGTAGAGGCCAGTGCCGGTACCGGGAAAACCTTCACGCTGGTACGTGTGTTGGCTCGCTATATTTTGTGGGAAGGCCTGAGCATAGCTCAGGTGCTTGCAGTAACCTTTACCCGCGCCGCCAGCGCCGAGCTTCGCGTGCGGCTGCAAACGCTGTTGCATGACACCCAATCTTGGCTGGATGCGCAGCACCCGGATGACGATCTGGAGCATTTGTACCGGGCCCGCCCCAACACCGTGGATGAGACGCTGTTCAGGCTACGATTGGCACAAGCCATAGCCGATGCCGACACCGCGGCGGTTTTTACCATTCACGGCTTCTGCCAACGTCTTCTGCAAATCTTTGCGCTGGATTTTGGCACGGCCTTGCCAATACCGGCGTTGCTGGAAAGCGAAGCAGCGTTGCAGCTCAGGGTAAGTGAAG
>JAHEBG010000093.1 GCA_024642445.1 Gammaproteobacteria bacterium
GAAGAAGTGGAAGGCGAAGCCCTGGCTACGCTGGTGGTCAACACCATCCGTGGCATCGTGAAGGTCTGCGCCGTCAAGGCCCCGGGCTTCGGCGACCGCCGCAAAGCCATGCTGGAAGATATGGCCATTCTTACCGGCGGTACTGTGATTTCCGAAGAAGTGGGCCTGTCCTTGGACAAAGCCACCGTCAATGATTTGGGCCGTGCCAAGAAAATCCAGGTTTCGAAAGAAAACACCACCATCATTGATGGTGCCGGTCAGGCCGATGGCATTCAAGCCCGTATCAAGCAGATCAAAGCGCAGATCGAAGACACCTCTTCCGACTACGACCGTGAAAAACTGCAAGAGCGCGTGGCCAAGTTGGCCGGCGGTGTTGCCGTCATCAAAGTGGGCGCTGCTACTGAAGTGGAAATGAAAGAAAAGAAAGCCCGCGTGGAAGATGCATTGCATGCCACCCGTGCAGCGGTGGAAGAAGGTATCGTTCCGGGCGGCGGTGTTGCCCTGATTCGCGCCTTGACCGCCATCGGCACGCTGAAAGGCGCCAATGATGACCAAAACGTGGGTATCGCCTTGGCCTTGCGCGCCATGGAAGCCCCGTTGCGTGAAATCGTCACCAACTGCGGCGAAGAGCCGTCGGTGGTCTTGAACAAAGTGAAGGAAGGCAGCGGCAACTACGGTTACAACGCCGCCAGCAGTGAATACGGCGACATGGTGGAAATGGGCATTTTGGACCCCACCAAAGTGACCCGTACCGCACTGCAGAACGCCAGCTCCATCGCCGGTCTGATGATTACCACCGAGTGTATGGTGGCTGATTCGCCGAAGAAAGACGAGCCGGCCATGCCGGGCGGCGGCATGGGTGGCATGGGCGGTATGGGCGGTATGGATTTCTAATGCCGGCTGTAACCGTTACCTGTTTGAAAAACCCCGCTTCGGCGGGGTTTTTCTTTACTGCCTCATGCGATTGCTGCGCTAAACCGGTTTCTGCCTTCATTTTTTGCCCTATACAAAGCTTGATCGGCCTGTCGGAAAAGGTCTTCGCCGGTAGAGGTGGGCCTGCTGTACGCCAAGCCGGCGCTAACGGTAACTTCCAGATATTTGTCGTTGAGGGTGAACGGTTGCTTCATGGCAGCAATGATTTTTTCACAGACCGCTTCGGCACTGCCCGGCGCGGTATTTTCCATCAGAATGACGAATTCATCGCCGCCCAGCCGCGCCAACAGATCAACCTCGCGAATGCAGGACTGCACGCGTTTTGAAAGCTCCACGATAACGGCATCACCAACGGGATGCCCGTGCCGGTCATTGATCAACTTGAAGTGATCGATATCCAGGCAAAGCAGTGCACAGTCATGATTGTCGCGGCGTCCGCGCGCCAAGGCGCCCGTCAGTGCCTCTTCAAAATGGCGTCGGTTGGCGACGCCGGTCAGGCTGTCGGTGCGTGACAGCAACTCCAGTTGCTTTTGCGAGTCTTTCAACGCAGTGATATCAAAGGTCAGCGCGTAAAAACCTTGTACGGAATTGTCGGCACCGATTTCCGGCACATAATTGCTTTGGAAGTAATGCGTCTTCCCGTCAATCGTTTCATCAATCTCAAAGCGCTGCCGCTGGCCATTAAGTACCGATTTAATGTAAGGCTCAAGCAAATCGGTGGTGGATTCCCCACGCAGTTCACGTACGCTCATGCCCACAAGTGATTGCGGATCGCGCTGGTAATTTTTACCGATGTAGGCATTCGCAAACTTAACGCGCGAATCTGTTCCGATATGGGCAATGAAAGCCGGGATATTATCGGCAATGGCACGCATACGGCTTTCGCTGTTAATCAGCTGCTTGTGCGCTTTTTGAAGCTTTTGACTATTTTGGCGCTGTATTACCGAGAGCGCTCCCAACACCATCAGCAGAATAATGCCGAGAAATGCAATGATGTAGGTATTCCGTTGTGACGCTACAGCGATCTGCTCGCGTTGTTTGCTCAGTTCGGCATTGTTTTTGAGTTTCTGCATATCGAATTTCTGTTGCGCGTACTCCAATTGCGAATTCAGGCTGTCGGCAACCAGCTTCCTGTCATCAATCTCCAGCAGTTTCTCAAGCTCGATCAAACGCCTGCTTTGCGTTTTAAGTTCGGTAATATTAGAGTCTCTGGCCAGCAAGCTGTTCAGCAGCAATCGCAATGTGCGCCGCTCATCCCGGGTAAGTTCAAGTGAGCGAAATAATGCTTGTGCTTTTTTAAAGTGGTCTTCGCCGGTACGCCAATCGCCGGTGCTTATGGCGGCCTGTCCCAGTACTTCATGGCCAAGGCCTGATAACTGGGCGTTATTAAGGCGGTCACCCATTTCTACGATTTTCCGGCCGCTGATGACTTGCGTTTCGATATCGCCCTGTTCATTGGCAATGCGGGCTTCCTCAATATACAGTTCGGCACTCAGTTTTGGGTCGCTGACGGCATCACTCAAGGCCAGTGCGCCGTTCAGAAGCGCCATCGCTTCGCTTTGTCTATGCAATTGTGATAAGGCTCTGGCTTGGTTTCGCAGAAGACGTATGCGGACACTGGGTGCCGGCAGAGTGCCCAACATAGCAAGGCCGCGTTTGGCGTAGTCTGCTGAAAGCTCTGCTTTGTTAAGGCTGAAACTCAAAGACGAATATGCCAGCATGACGTCGGCAGCCAGTGGCTTGGACGGATGTAAAGCCAACAGGCGTTCGGCTTCGCCCATGGTTTTTTCAGCGCTGCTGTAGGCCTGAATCGCCATCTGCCCGCGGCCTTGGGAAATCAGGCCGCGAATCTGCAATAAAGGTCTGTTGGCGTGTATAGCGGTCTGGCTGGCCTGCCATGCAGCCTGCATTTGGCAGTCCCAGTCGGCAATGACACGGCAAGCATTGGATTTCGCCAGATACAGCAGAGACAGTTCAACATAGTCGTCTCGCTGGAGTGCCGCCGTCAGCAGTGCCGGCAGTTTGTCCAGAACCGCACGCGGTTGGGCCAGTGCCTCCACTTCCAGCGGGTGGCGCGTGATGCCGTCATTTTCAGAAGCGCTTTGCGCTTGCGCAGTAGTAAAGCCAATAAAAAAAACAACAAGCCAGAGCGTGTTGGTGAGCAGGCCAAGGTAGGGTAGGCGGATACGCATTCTGGCGGCGTCCAGCAGATGTTACGCCGATGATACACCTTATGGTGCGGACTGCTTCATCAGATATTTCTCTTTTTTATTGAAGGTTCAGGATATTAGAAGCAACTTTACACGGCTGTGATTGTCATACAATGCCTAACCCCATGATTAAACTCTATCTATGCGAATTCTCTGCACTGCATTGTTAATGGTACTTACCGCTTCCGGTGTTTCGGCCCAGCAGCCAGACCCCAGCCCCGCGTCGGTCAGTAGCGCCAATTCGGTGGAGGTCAAAGGGGTTTTGCCAGGGCCGGGATTTTGGAAGGTGCGCCAGGGCGAGAACACGCTTTGGCTTCTGGCCACCGTTCGCCCGGTGCCAAGGAAAATGGAATGGGAAACCATCAAGCTCGAGCGCGCCATGGCCACGGCAGATGTGCTGATTGCCGCGCCGTCGCTGTCGATGGATGCCGATATCGGGTTTTTCGGGAAAATCGGGCTATTGCCGTCGCTATTGAAAGCCAGGAAAAATCCCGATGGGAAGACCTTACGTGAAGTCTTGCCGCCCGCAACCTATCAGCGTTGGTTGGGGCTCAAGCAAAGGTACTTGGGCAAAGACAAGGACATTGAATATTGGCGCCCAATTTTCGTTGCGCAGGAACTGTATCAGGCGGCCATTAAACAGGCGGGCTTGCAGAATTACAGCCCGGTCTGGCCGGTAGCGGAAAAATTGGCGGATCGGCGTAAATTGACCATCGAAAGACCGCAAGTCAAGGTCAAGGTGGCGAATCCTAAGCAGCTGATTCAGGACTTCAACCGACAGGCGTTGAATGATACCGCCTGTTTCGAAAAGACCTTGGATACGGTTGAGCGTGATGTGCAGTTCATGGCCGAGCGCGGAAACTTATGGGCCGTGGGCAATGTCAGCCAGTTACAGAAGATTTCATTTACTGACACATCAGGGGCTTGCATCAATGCCCTGCTCAATACCGGGCTAATGGACCGCCTTGGCCAGGGTGATTTGAAAGCGCGGGTGGAAAATGCCTGGCTTTTGGCAGCGGAAAACGCACTCAAGAACCAACGTAACAGTGTTGCGATTCTGAATATGGCCGATGTGATTGGGCCTAGCGGCTATCTGGCACGGCTTCGCGCCAAAGGCTATGAAATCGAAGCGCCAACAGATTTGCCTTAAGCAATCACGGGGCATCTGCGTTACTCTATGGTGAACCCCGATCTTGGACCTGCCGTGTTGGCTAACGTTGACCACTTCAGTACCCGCTTGATGGCACTTGATGCCCGTACTGCGGCCGAGTGCCTTGATTTGGAGCATCCGAATCTGACGGCTCAGCAGCTGTCTGAATTGCCACCGGCCCGTGCCATGGCCATATTGATGCAATTGCCCGAAGATGTGCGCGAGTCGATCATGACCGCCTGTCAAACTGGCGCCGCCTGGTTGCGTGCAGAGTCCTATGCGCCGGGCACCATCGGCCATCAATTGGAAGAGCCTATTGCCGCTTTTCGCAAAGGCAGTTCGGTGGCCATGGCCATGGATTTGCTGAGGGAATTGATGCCGCAGCGCGAATTGAATCAAGTGTATGTGGTGGATACCGATAGCCGATTATTGGGTGTGGTGGCGTTCCGTGAGCTGCTGTTCGCCGAGCGTGGCCAATCCCTGGATCAGATTATGCAACGCAATCCCTGCAGTCTGCGCCCAGAGTGGGCTTTGAACGAGGCCGTGGCCAATCTGTCAGTCAAACCATCGTTGACCTATCCAGTCTGTGATGCTGATGGGCTGCTGCTGGGGCAGGTGCATACGCATCGGCTTTACGAACAACAGGCTTTCGAGTTTTCAGGCCAGCCGGGGTATCTGGTGGGCGTAGACCGCGATGAGCAATGGGCTTCGCCTTGGCTGCGAAAATTCCAGTTCCGGCAACCTTGGCTGCAAATTCATTTATTCATGTTGTTTGTGGTCGGTGCCATCGTTGGAAAATTCCAAGATAATATTGCCCAAGCAGCCATTCTGGCCATTTTCCTGCCGGTGCTGGCGGGTCTTTGCCGCAGCATCGGCAATCAGGCGCTGGCCTGCACGCTGCGTGGCCTTAGTCTGTCCAATCCGGCACGTTCGGTACGTCGCCAGATCGTCAAAGAAACCTGGCTGGGTTTACTGAATGGCTTGCTCACCGGTTTATTGGCCGGGCTGGGCATGTGGATTGTCGCCTCGCGCCATCCCGAACAGGGTGATGCCCAGGCCATGGCAGTGATGACTTTAGTAGCAATCACCGCCAGCTGCATGATGGCGGGTTTTTTGGGGGCAGTAATGCCATTCATCCTACGCAAACTCAATTTCAATCCGGCCATGGCCGCCAGCTTGGTGATGTCGGCACTTTCCGATATGGTCAGCCTTGGATTGTTCCTCTGGCTGGCGGTGGCATTTGTTCTCTAGCGGGCTGCAGCCGCCGTTACAGCGGGCATTGGCAGAAGCCGCATGGAGTGAAGCCCGTCTCGAATGCCTGAATCGATTGCTGCAGGCGTCCGACTTCGCCCGCACTGTTCTGGAACAACAGCCGGTATTGTTGGC
>JAHEBG010000094.1 GCA_024642445.1 Gammaproteobacteria bacterium
AATCATGCAGATACATTTCCGCCGGTATGGGCAATACGGCAATGACGCGAATGCCCATATCCATAGCAACCGAAGTCACCAGTTGATCGGCGCCGGCCGCCAGAGGCGATAGCAGGGTGATTGGAAGCTCCGGAAAATCTTTTTGCAGGGTAGAAAAAAATCGCCGTACTTCACTGCGTAAATGCGGAATTTCATCGGGTCTGAGATTGCGGTGGCCGGTAACACCGACCACCATTCCGGTATCTGACAACTGCGAGCAGGGTTGTGACATGTGCTGAATCTTATAAGTTTACAATGCGTGGATCGCAACGAATCATTTCACCGGTTTGCTTGTGCTTTAAGTTGATTCCGTAATAGACGTCGGCGGGCGCATCATTGCGGTTGAAAATATTGACTTTGTTTGAATTGCCTCCGCCAGCGGTGCTCATTTGATCGGAGCCTGTACCGCTAAAATTTACGGGTTCGATGGTGTAATCATCACCGTACAATACTTCCACTTGTATTTTCTTGCCGCCGCTGCGCGCTTGAACTTCCACGTTGCCGTAGCCGTCTGAGCCGCCGCTGAATTGGCATCCGTTAATATTCAGCTCAACTTTGAAGTCTTGGTTTCCATTGTCTTGCGCCTGCAAATTGCCACCAGGTATAACTGCCATCAGCAGCAGGGTAAATAATGCGCTCTTTTGAAGATTCATGGTGTTCCCCTTTATGTGAATTAGTAACGTAGGTAAAGATTAGCGGGTAAAACAGGAAGGTACAAATTCAGTGAATGAATGCGCTTTCTTACTTTTACGGCGCGGCTAAGGTGAATTGGGAAGATTGGCGTGGATCTTTGAAGCCGGCTTTGGCGAGTTGCGTGGAAAGGGCTTTTGCTTTTTCTGGCTGCTGCAGGTGTTGGTATAAAAGTAGCTGGGTGGGCAAAATACCAAAACGCGCATCACTGCGTGATTCAATAGTGGAAAGTAGCATCTGCCACTGTTTTTTGGCGAGTTCGATCTGGCCACTGCGTGCCAACACTTGGCCATAGCTTTCAGTAATCAATGCGTAATCTTCCAGAACGCTGTTGTCTTTTGTGGTATTAATCAAATCGCCAATCAGTGCATGGCTGCTACGAATTTGCGATAAGGCATTGTCGATATCGTTGTTGGCCAACGCATACAAAGCCAAGAGACGTTGTACTTTGCCGATGTTCTGTTTGTTCAGTTTGGAACTGGGCTCCGCAGCCGACATTGCATTAAGCGCAGTTAAAATGAAAATGCCGTTGCCCACTTCCTTGGCAGTCCATTTTGCCGGCTCTACATGACTGAGCATTGCCAAATCCGCGCGTAGGCTGTTGCGCTTCCACTCGGCATTGTTCGGATCCAGGCGGGTAAGTTCTGAATAAATTTGTTTTGCCTTTTCAAGTTGTCTACGGGCGGCATCCGGTTGCCCTAGGTTCATACTGATTTCGGCGTCGTAATAAAGGTTAGTAGCCAGGGTAAATGCCGCACGTGCATTTTCACCCGATTGGTGTAGCGGATCTAGTAGGGTTTGAATTTTACCGAAAGCCGCATGGCTTTCCTGAAGCCGGCCCATGTCAGCAAGCGTGGATCCAACCCAGGAATACCCTTCAGCGATGGCAATGATGAGGCCTTGGTCTTTGGGATTGAGTGCTGACTGCGCTTCGGCGATGGCATTGGAAATCTGGAAATATTCCAACGCTTTTTCGGATTTGCCACGCGCACGGGCCAGTGAGCCCATATTGGAATAGGCGTATGAAAGCTCAAGCGTGTAGTCGGCATTTGCCGGGTCACGGTTTTTGAGCTCGATACTGTATTTCAAATAATTGGCCATGGCGGCCTCGGCTTTGTCCAGCCGTCCGCGCTCCCATGCCACATAGCCCACCCAGAATTCTGCCTGACCCAGCTCGAACAAATAATCGTTGTTGGTGGGAGAACTTTGGTACAGCGCTTCGGTTTGAATCAAGGCCTGCTGAAACGCCGCCAAGGCCGGCTCCAGCTTGCCTTGTTGAAACCGCACATCGCCAATTTGTTTCATGGCTTTGGCGCGCTCCAGCATTTCCTTTTCCGTGCCGTTATTGCCTATGGCACCGAAATAGCCCATGGCTTGATCGCCGATGGCATCGAGAAGTTCAAGTTTACCGATAGGCTCGAGATTTTTGCGCAGATCGCCAAGCATGAAACTGATCAGATTTTCTGCCTGGCTTCGACGGATTTCCGATTCGCGCTTGGCATACAGTGCATACACCGCAAGACCAATGGTCAGTGCGGCAATGGCAATGGAGCCGGTAGCTACGCTTGCCCAGAATCGGGTCTGGCGCTGGGCATCGCGACGCTTCAGATCATCGACGCCCACCCCTAAAAGACCGGCTGCAATTTTCAGCATGGCATTGCGTTTGCCATCGCCAGTGGCGGTGGCGTCTGCGGCCAGCGGTTCATGCAGGGCATTGCCCTGCGCGTCTATTAGCAGGGCAGGCGGAAAGGCGCAATCGGGCGCTTGAGGGTCGGGGCTGCCGGCTACTATGAAGCAGAAAACGCGATCGGCGCGGCCAGAGGCACTGAAACGTCGGATTTCTTCATTCACCCAATGGGACTTTGCGGCCTCGGGTGAACAGATAACAATCAGCGCTTCCGAGCTGTCCATGGCATTACGTATGGAATCGGACAAATCGTTACCCGAAGCCAATTCATCGCGATCACGGAATACCGGGTACAGCCGCTCGGGCAAATCAGGGTGGCTTTGATGCAGGGTCTTGGGCGGGCGGTATTTTTCCAAGGCACGCTGTAACCATCGCGCCCATTTTTCGTCGCTGTGGCTATAACTAATAAAAGCCTTATAGTGCCTTGAAACCACCAATTGTTATTGCTCCTCATGCCCCATGGCTGAGCCCATACTACGATATAAATCAAGGTTTTGAGGCAATTCAAGAAAAATTCTTGACAATCCGAAATTTGTTAGTAGTATTACTACTAATGAATATTTCCGATAACCAACAAGCCATTTTAGCCTTCATAGCGCAGCGCATTGAAGACGAGGGCGTGCCGCCTTCTCAAACCGAAATCGCCAATGCATTGGGCTTCAAGGGCGTGCGTGCGGCGCAATACCATCTGGATATTCTTGAACAAGCCGGCTACCTCCGTCGTCTGCCCGGGCAGGCGCGCGGCATCCGTCTGTGCCACCCCATGTCCGATGAGGATGTGGAGATTCCCCTGCCTCGTCCTCGGGTGGAAGCGGCCAACGATGCATTGCGTTTGCCCGTGTTGGGGCGTGTGGCTGCCGGCCTGCCTATCGGGGCCGATATTCCCTCGGACGATTTCGTGCTGTTGGATCGCGCCTTTTTTTCACCGTCGCCGGATTACCTGCTCAAGGTCAAAGGCGATTCCATGCGTGATGACGGAATTTTCGACGGCGACCTGGTAGGTATCCATCGCACCAACGATGCCCGTTCCGATCAAATCGTGGTTGCCCGCATCGACGATGAAATCACCATCAAGCGTTTGAAAATCGGCAAGCACGGCATCCGGCTTTTGCCAAGAAACCCGGATTTCCAACCCATCGATATTCGCCCGGATCAGGATTTCGCCATTGAAGGCCTGTATTGCGGCTTGATTAGGCCTTCACGCTGATGTCTGCCGAATCCGCGTACCTTCGGTGTAGCCAAGTGCTTACAGAGATAACGGATGAATGCTGCTTTTCCACAGATCGCTTCAAAGGCAATCTAAAAATGCGCGGTCTCAGGATTTGCGACCGGCACACGATAGGCTTCACTTACCCCAATTCATAACACGCTGAGGAACTGCACCATGGATGAGAACAAGAAACGCGCACTGGCCGCCGCACTGGCCCAGATCGATAAACAATTTGGCAAGGGCACGGTCATGCTGATGGGCGATAAAAGCATTGAAGCCGCCGAAGTCATCGGTACCGGTTCCATCATGTTGGATTTGGCGCTAGGCATAGGCGGTCTTCCGAAAGGCCGTGTTGTCGAAATTTACGGCCCGGAGTCTTCAGGCAAAACCACCTTGACCCTGCAAACCATTGCCCAATGCCAGAAAGCCGGCGGTACTGCCGCGTTTGTGGATGCCGAACATGCGCTGGACCCTGGCTATGCCCAGAAACTGGGGGTCAATGTTGATGATCTGCTGATTTCACAACCGGATACCGGTGAACAGGCCCTGGAAATCGTCGATATGCTGGTGCGTTCCAATGCCGTTGATATGGTGGTTGTCGATTCCGTGGCGGCACTAACGCCCCGCGCGGAAATCGAAGGTGAAATGGGCGAAATGCAGGTAGGTCTGCAGGCGCGCCTGATGAGCCAGGCGTTGCGTAAACTCACCGGCAACATCAAGCGCAGCAATTGCATGGTGATTTTCATCAATCAGCTGCGTATGAAAATCGGCATGATGATGCCCGGCCAGAATCCGGAAACCACCACCGGCGGCAATGCCTTGAAATTCTATGCTTCGGTGCGTTTGGATATCCGGCGTATCGGTGCGGTCAAGAAAGGCGATGAAATCATCGGTAATGAAACCCGTATCAAAGTGGTGAAAAACAAAATGGCGCCGCCTTTCAAGCAGGTCATCACGGAAATCCTCTACGGTGAAGGCATTTCACGTGAAGGTGAAATTCTGGATCTGGGCGTGGATGCCAAGTTCGTAGAAAAATCCGGATCCTGGTACAGCGCATTGGGTGAACGTATTGGTCAAGGCAAGGAAAATGCCCGTCAATACTTGAAAGACAATCCCAAAATGGCTGCCGAACTGGAAGCCAAAATCAAAGACAAACTCAAGCCAGTTATCGTGCCTAAAAAGCCGGTTGAGGATGCCGAGGCCTAAGGGTGCGTAAAAAAACCTCGGAATTGCCGGCGTACCAACAAGCCTTGGGTCTGTTGGTACGTCGAGAGCATTCCCGACGCGAGTTGAAACAAAAATTGCGTCAGCGGGGCAAAGAGGCGGATGAAATTGAATCTGCACTAGAGTCTTTAAGCCGCCAAGATTTTCAGAACGATGAGCGTTTTGCCTTCGCCTTGGCTCGGTCCCGGCAATCTGCCGGGTATGGTCCCATCAGGATTCGAGCCGAAATGGTCCAGCACAGTCTGGGTTCCGATGTGATTACGCAAGCGATAGATGTGTTGGCATGCGATTGGATGGCCATGGCTGAAGATTTGATTCAGCGTCGCTATGCAAAAAAATTGCAAGCAGACCCATCGCAAGTTCGTAAGGCCGTGGATTTCCTACTCCGACGCGGCTTTGATCAAAAAACGGCCTTTACTGCCGTCAAGCAGCGGAAAATGGACTCGAATGCCGATTTTCTCGAGGAAATCGGCTAAAAATCCCTGTAAATGGTTTAAAATCAAAGCGTAGCGGCCGTTTGTTGCCGCCAATACCGCTTCAGGCCAACCATGACAGACAAGACGTCGCGCTCGAGTGCGCAAATACGGCAGGATTTTCTGGATTTCTTTGCCTCCAAAGGCCACACCATCGTGCCCAGCAGTTCTTTGGTGCCGGGTAACGACCCCACGTTGCTGTTTACCAATGCCGGTATGGTGCAGTTCAAAGACGTCTTTTTGGGTGCCGAAAAGCGCAGTTACAGCCGTGCGGTCAGCTCTCAGCGCTGTGTACGCGCCGGTGGCAAACACAACGATCTCGATCAAGTGGGC
>JAHEBG010000095.1 GCA_024642445.1 Gammaproteobacteria bacterium
AACTGATCGCCGAGCGTCGCGCCAAGCTGCAGGCGCTGCGCGAACAGGGCATCGCCTACCCGAACGACTTCAAGCGTGCAGACTATGCCGATGACCTTCAGCAGGCGTATGCCGATAAAGAGCAATGGACTGCGGAAGCGTTGCAAGGTGTGGAGAAAACCGTACAGATCGCCGGCCGCTTGATGGCCAAGCGCGTAATGGGCAAGGCCAGTTTTGCGCAACTGCAAGACATGTCCGGGCGCATTCAACTGTATTTGGCCGGGGCTGAACTGGGCGATGCTTATGAAGCCTTCAAGCATTGGGATATCGGAGACATTTTGGGCGTTACCGGTACGCTGACCCGGACAAAAACCGGTGAGCTGTCGATCAAAGTGAAAAGTCTGAAGCTACTGACCAAATCGCTGCGCCCGCTACCCGATAAATGGCACGGCCTGTCCGATGTGGAACAGCGCTACCGTCAGCGTTACGTCGATTTGATCGTGACGCCGGAAGCGCGTGAGGTATTCATCAAGCGTTCGCAGGTGATTTCCGCCATTCGCACCTGGCTAGACGGCCAGCGCTTTCTTGAAGTGGAAACGCCGATGATGCATTACATCCCCGGCGGCGCCACGGCCAAGCCGTTCATGACCCATCACAATGCGTTGAACCTCGATCTGTACCTGCGTGTTGCGCCGGAACTGTATCTGAAGCGCCTTACCGTGGGCGGCTTGGAGCGTATATACGAAATCAACCGAAACTTCCGCAACGAAGGCGTATCCACCCGGCACAACCCGGAATTCACCATGCTGGAATTGTACGAGGCCTATGCCACGTATAACGAAATCATGGATCTGACCGAAGCCATGATCCGCGCCGCAGCAGACAAAGTGCTACCGGGTATGCATGCGCACTGGGACGGGCACGACATCGATTTGTCGCAGCCTTTCAAACGCTGGAGCATGACCGATGCCGTGCTGGAACACAATCCGCAAATCAGCGCCGCCGATATCCGTGATCTGGCAGCCATGCGCAAGCATTGTGAAGCATTGGGCGTTCGTTACAAGCCCTCGTACGGCTGGGGCAAGTTGTTGCTCGAAGTGTTCGAGAAAACCGTTGAGCATACGCTGATCCAGCCCACCTTCATTACCCAGCATCCCACCGAAGTGTCGCCGCTGGCACGTGCCAACGATGCCGATGCCGGTCTGACCGACCGCTTCGAATTATTCGTGGGCGGCAAGGAAATCGCCAACGGTTTTTCCGAATTGAACGATTCCGAAGACCAGGCTGCGCGCTTCGCCGAGCAGGTCAATCAGAAAGACGGCGGCGATGACGAGGCCATGCATTTCGATGCCGATTACATACGAGCACTGGAAGTAGGACTTCCGCCCACCGGCGGCTTGGGTGTTGGCATAGACCGTTTGGTGATGTTGCTCACCGGCTCCAGCTCTATACGCGATGTATTGCTGTTCCCGTATATGCGGCCGGTCAATGACTGAAAAGAGAAGGGCGCCGATGGCGCCCTTGCTTTATTCCTGTTTCGGGCTATCGCGCAGTTCGCGCCGTAGAATCTTGCCTACGTTGGTTTTCGGCAATTCGGTACGAAACTCGATGACTTTCGGTTGTTTGTAGCCGGTCAGTTCTTCTTTGCAGAAGGCTTTGATATCAGCGGCAGTCAGTGCCGGATCCTTTTTCACAACCACAAGCTTCACCGCTTCGCCGGATTTCTCATCGTGTATGCCAACCGCGGCCACTTCCAGAACGCCCGGCATGGAGGCCACCACGTCTTCGATTTCATTCGGAAACACATTGAATCCGGAAACCAGAATCATGTCTTTTTTCCGGTCGACGATGTAAAAAAAGCCCTTATCGTCCATCTTGGCGATATCGCCGGTATGTAGCCAACCTTCAGCATCGATGACTTTTGCGGTTTCATCCGGGCGCTGCCAATAGCCCTGCATTACTTGCGGCCCTTTCACGCACAGTTCGCCGATTTCGCCTTCGGGCATGGTGTTGCCGTCATCGTCTTTTACACAGCAATAGGTGGAGGAGATTGGCAGACCAATGGCGCCGTTGAAATCCTTCAAGTCCAACGGGTTCATGCAGCAGGCCGGCGAAGTTTCGGTAAGACCATAGGCTTCAAGAAGGGTGATACCCGTGGCTTTCTTCCATTTATCGGCTACGGCTTTTTGCACAGCCATGCCGCCGCCCAAGGCCAGACGCACACGGCTGAAATCCAACTCGGCAAAGCCCGGGGTATTCAGAAGTCCGTTGAACAGGGTATTAACGCCGGTGATGGCAGTGAACTTGCTTTTACGCAGCTCTTTAACGAAGCCGGGCATATCGCGGGGATTGGTGATCAGATAATTCAATCCGCCGAATTTCATGAACACCAGACAATTCGCAGTGAGTGCGAAGATATGGTAAAGCGGCAATGCGGTGATGATGATTTCTTTGCCTTCGTTGATGTTTTCACCCAACCAGGCCGACGCCTGCTGCATATTGGCCACCAGATTGCTATGGCTCAGCATGGCGCCTTTGGCCACACCGGTGGTGCCACCGGTGTATTGCAGAAACGCGATTTCATCGGCCTGAATGGTAATGTTCGGAAGCGTATGATTTCGGCCTTTGGCCAAGGCTTGGGAAAAGCTGATGGCACCGGGCAGATCATAGGAGGGTACTGCCTGTTTTACATGCCTGAGCACGAAATTCATCAGCAACCCTTTGGCGCCCAACATTTCACCGATGCTGGTAACGACCACTTGTTTGACTTTGGTTTCGGCCAGAATCTGTTGTGCGGTGGTGGCAAAGTTTTCCAGAACCACCAGAACGCTGGCACCGGAATCTTCCAGCTGATGTTTCAGTTCGCGTTCGGTGTACAAAGGATTGGTATTGACTACGGTCATGCCGGCTCGCAATACGCCGAAGATGGCGACCGGATACTGCAGGATATTCGGAAGCATGATGGCAACGCGTTCGCCTTTTTTCAGCTTCAATTCATGAATCAAATAATTGGCGAAATCGGTACTGAGTTTATCTATTTCACGGTAACTGAGCTCTTTGCCGAAGTTGCTGAATGCAGGGCGATCCGCATACATTTGTATGGCTTGATCCAGCACGGATACGATGGAAGGAAATTCGCTGATATCGATATCGTGGGGTACAGATGGCGAGTAACTGTCAAGCCAAGGGCGGTTTGTGCTCATAGGGAATCGTAAAGGTTGAATGGACTGTGTTCATTTGAGCATAAGCTCTAAACCATGACAAGCGTTTGAACCCAATAAAAAAGCGGCCGAAGCCGCTTTTTTACATGGTCTTCATTTCTTTCAGGCCGCTTTGCGGGACGCCAACTGACGCAATACGAAATGCAGAATACCGCCGTGGCGGAAATATTCCACTTCTTTCGGCGTTAACAGCAACACTTTCGCTTGGAATACTGCACTCGAGCCGTCCGCACGCTTGGCACAAACGTCTGCAATCTTTCCTTCACCGTCGTTAAGACCGGTAATATCGAACTGCTCATCACCTTTCAAGCCATGGCTTGCAGCACTTTCGCCATCAAGGAACTGCAAGGGCAGAACGCCCATGCCTACCAGATTGGAGCGATGGATACGTTCGAAGCTTTCCGCGATGACGGCCTTGACGCCCAGTAGTGTGGTGCCTTTGGCAGCCCAGTCACGCGAGGATCCGGTGCCGTATTCCTTGCCGGCAATCACCACCAGCGGCACGCCTTCGGCCTTATAGCGCATGGCGGCATCGTAGATGGCCAGCTTTTCATTCGAAGGGAAGTGCAGGGTGTTGCCGCCTTCTTCACCACCCAGCATCAGGTTCTTGATGCGGATATTGGCAAATGTGCCGCGTACCATGACATCGTCGTTGCCGCGACGCGAACCGTACGAGTTGAAATCAACCGGACTGACGCCACGCGACTGCAGGAATTGTCCGGCAGGCGAGCTGGCTTTGATGTTACCAGCCGGCGAGATGTGATCGGTGGTAATCGAATCGCCGAACAGGCCGAGCACACGCGCGCCGTGAATATCGTTGATACTTCCGACGTCCATGCTCATGTTGTCGAAATACGGCGGATTCTTGATGTAGGTCGAGGCATCGCTCCAGGCAAAGATTTCGCCTTCCGGCGAGGCAATCTGGTTCCAGCGGGAATCGCCTTTGAACACATCGGCGTAATTGCGTGTGAACATCTCAGGGTTGATCGAGCTGACGATGGCGTCGCTGATTTCCTGATTGCTAGGCCAGATGTCCTTAAGGAAAACGTCGTTGCCTTCGGAATCCTTGCCCAACGCATCTTTGCTCAGATCGATATTCACCGTTCCGGCCAAGGCATAGGCCACTACCAGAGGCGGCGAGGCCAGGTAATTCATCTTGACTTCCGCATGCACGCGGCCTTCGAAATTGCGGTTTCCGGATAACACCGATGCAACCGTAAGGTCGCCCTGTGCAATGGCGGCACTGACTTCAGCCGGCAAAGGCCCGGAGTTGCCGATACAGGTGGTGCAGCCGTAGCCGACCACGAAGAAGCCCATGGCTTCCAGATCTTTGAGTACATCGGCTTTTTTCAGATAATCGGTAACCACCAACGAACCCGGCCCCAGCGAGGTTTTTACCCAAGGTGCAGGTTTCAGGCCACGTGCGGCGGCTTTACGCGCCAACAGACCGGCGCCCAGCATTACCGCCGGGTTAGAGGTGTTGGTGCACGAGGTAATGGCGGCAATCACCACGGCGCCGTCTTTCATTTCAACCGCCGCACCGTTGATGCTGGCGTTGACGCTGCCGGTGGCATCCGGTTTTTTGCCGGCACGCGCCTGTGCAAACGTTGCCAGATTGCTGTTGGCATTGCTTTGCATGTCTGACAACAGAACGCGGTCTTGCGGACGCTTCGGCCCGGCCAGAGACGGCTTCACTTCGGCCATATCCAAATTAAGCACGGCGGAGTATTCGGCTTCTTCATCAGTACGCCATAGCCCTTGGGCCTTGGCATAGGCTTCCACCAGTTGAATAAGGGCGTCGTCGCGGCCCGACAAACGCAGATAGTTCAAGGATTCGGCATCGATCGGGAAAATGCCACAGGTGGCACCGTATTCAGGCGCCATGTTGGCAATGGTGGCGCGGTCGGCCAACGGCAGATGGTTCAATCCATCGCCGAAGAATTCAACAAACTTGCCGACCACACCGTGTTTGCGCAACATTTGGGTCACGGTCAGCACCAGATCGGTGGCGGTAGCACCTTCCGGCAGCTTGCCGGTGAGTTTAAAGCCAACAACCTGAGGAATCAGCATCGATGAAGGTTGGCCGAGCATCGCAGCTTCGGCCTCAATGCCACCAACGCCCCAGCCCAGAACGCCAATACCATTGATCATGGTGGTGTGTGAATCGGTGCCGAACACACTGTCAGGGAAGGCATAGCGCACGCCGTCAATCTCGCGCTCCATAACCACACGGGCAAGGTTTTCAAGATTGACCTGATGCACGATACCGGTATTGGGTGGCACTACTTTGAAGTTGTTGAAGGCTTTCTGGCCCCAGCGCAAAAAGCTGTAACGCTCACCGTTTCGGGCAAATTCAATTTTGCCGTTCTCGTCCAACGAGCTGGCTTTACCGAAAGAGTCGACCTGTACCGAGTGATCAATGACCAGTTCGG
>JAHEBG010000096.1 GCA_024642445.1 Gammaproteobacteria bacterium
CCACATCGGCACTGCCCGCCCCAAACGGTGTTGTTTTGTCAGTACGCCAAGGTAAAACCGCTACGGGTATCCGTTTGGTATTCGACTTGGCGCAGCCGGCAAATGTTGAAAGTTATATTCAGTCTGAAGCTGGAAAGGCAAAGCTGGTTCTGGCTTTACAGCCCATTGCCCAAGATCCTGCCGCCATTCTCAGCCAAGCACCTATGTCGCTACCACCCGTTGAGAGTAAGCCTGCAGTTGTTGCCAGTACACCTACCATTGCCCGTGCTGCCATCATTGCCCCGCCAAAGGCTGCAGGCAGTGATGAAATTCGGGTGCAAATCGATATCGATGACAGCGGAGCGGCGGCCAAAACCACAATTAAAACGGTTCCTGCCACGGAAAATCCTGCGCCCGGCAAGCCGTCAGTCAGTGCCACTCCGCCAAAAAAAGGCAAAACAGCATCCGATGTACTTGGAAATTCCGATCGGAAGTTGGTGATAGCGATTGATGCCGGACATGGCGGCAAAGACCCCGGGGCTTTGGGTAAAAACGGCCTGCGCGAAAAAGAAGTAACGCTGCGGGTTGCCAAAGAATTGGCGTCCGCCATCAATGCCGATCCGGGCATGAAGGCGGTATTGATACGTGATGATGACACGTATGTGCCGTTGCAGGAACGCTATCAGCGGGCGCGCCGAGCCCAGGCCGATTTGTTCGTGTCCATTCATGCCGATGCCGCATTGAACGATGCCGCCAACGGATCCTCGGTATATGTGTTGTCGACCAAAGGCGCCTCGTCTCAGGCCGCCCGTTGGCTGGCCGATAAGGAAAACGCCGCCGATTTGGTTGGCGGTGTTTCATTGGATGACAAAGACCGTAATCTATCCGCTGTGCTGTTGGACCTTTCGCAGAGTGCCACCATGCGCATGAGTGAAGATGCCGCGGGCAATGTTCTGCAGTCTCTCAAGGATCTTGGCAAGGCCCATAAAAAAGACGTTGAGCATGCCAATTTCGTGGTCTTGCGTTCGCCCGATGTCCCTTCCATGCTGATTGAAACCGGATTCATCACCAACGCCGAAGAGGAGCGTAAGTTGGCCGACCCCCAGCACCGTAAGCGCTTGGCATTCGCCATCGCCCAGGGCTTGCGGGGCTTTTTCCAAGAGCAGCCCTTGCCTGGCACGTATTACGCCCGTAAAGCCGTCAACGGCGCGCCAATAAGCGCCAGCAGTGGCAATATCGTGCCCTGAATCGCGCGCAAGCCGCAACGCATTGGGTACAATGAGTGCCCATGCGTATTCATAAACTTCCCGATGTCTTAATCAACCAGATTGCCGCCGGCGAAGTGGTGGAACGGCCGTTTTCCGTGGTTAAGGAACTGGTTGAAAATGCCCTGGATGCCGGTGCAACCCAGCTCGACATCGATTTGGAAGAGGGCGGTATCCGATTGATTCGGGTTCGCGATGACGGCGACGGTATTTCTCCGGAAGACTTACCCATTGCGGTTCAGCGCCATGCCACCAGCAAGATTGCCAGCATGGATGATCTGGAACAGGTGGCTACGCTGGGTTTTCGTGGCGAGGCATTGCCCTCGATTGCGTCGGTTTCGCGCTTCAGTCTGCGCTCACGGACACCGCAGCATGAACACGGCACGGCCTTGAATATTGTAGGCGGTACCTTGGGCCCATTGCAGCCGGATGCCCACCCCAAGGGCAGTACCGTAGAGGTACGCGACCTGTTCTTCAATGTGCCGGCACGCAGAAAATTCCTGAAAACCGAACGCACCGAATTGGCCCATATCGATGATTGGCTGGGTTGTCTGGCGTTGGCAAAGCCCAATGTAGGCTTACGAATTCGACATAATGGAAAACTCTATAAAAATTACCCGCCTGCTGCCGAGGGCGAGTCACTGAAACGTGTCACGCAGGTGATGGGTGAAGCGTTCTCCGGCCAATGTCTGGCTATCGAAAGTGTGCACCCTGATTTGCATCTGCACGGCTGGGTCGGCTTGCCGACGGCCTCACGGTCCAGTGCCGACCAACAATACTTTTTCGTTAACGGCCGCGTGGTGCGCGACAAAACGGTGGCACATGCCGTCCGTCAAGCCTATGCCGATGTTCTGTTCCATGGCCGCTATCCGGCATTTGTTTTGTTTCTGGATATCGATCCGATGCGGGTCGATGTCAATGTGCATCCGGCCAAACACGAGGTCCGTTTCCGGGATGGGCGCCGTGTGCATGACATCATCTACAGAACACTGCATGAAAGCCTTGCCAGTACTCGCGCCGGTGCCGTGACAGCCCAGGTGCCGAGTAACACCTCTGCATTCGGTTCGGATTCGTATGCCGGAGTGCAATCGGGCTTCAATCTGCCGGTACGCGAAAACATGAATGCCTACCAGGCCTTGTATTCCGAACCTGTTGCGGCATCGAACGTTTCGGAACCGGCAACGCCCACTGAAAATACTATTCCGCCTTTGGGATTTGCGCTGGCACAGTTGCACGGTGTGTTCATTCTGGCCGAAAACCAGCACGGCTTGGTTTTGGTGGACATGCATGCGGCACATGAGCGCATCACCTATGAACAGCTGAAGGCCGCTCAGGACCATGGCGGCATCCGTAGCCAGCCCCTGCTGGTGCCGGTTTCGGTTCCGCTAAGTGAGGCTGAAGCGTCCGCCAGCGAGTCGCTGTCTCAGGCATTGCAAGCCTTGGGTTTCGATGCGGTACGTTCCGGGCCGCAATCGGTAAGTGTGCGCGCAGTGCCCAGTTTGTTGGCCGATGTTGACGCGCGGCAATTGTTTCTCGATGTATTATCGGAGTTTCGGGAGTTCGGCGAGTCTAGGCGCTTGCAAGAGGCCGGAAATGCACTTCTGTCTACCATGGCCTGCCATGGCTCGGTGCGTGCAAATCGGAGATTGACGGTGCCGGAAATGAATGCCTTGTTGCGCGCGATGGAAGTGACCGAGCGCTCGGGGCAGTGCAACCATGGCCGGCCCACCTGGGTTCAATTGAGCAAAAGTGAACTGGATAAATTATTTTTAAGAGGTCGTTGATGTATAAATTTTTGATGATTGCAGTCCTATTGCTTACAGCCGCATGTGAACGGGGGCCCAGTGCCGAACAATTGGCCAAGGAGAAAGCGGCACAAATGAAACTCCATTCGGAAAACATGCTGTGGCGAAAGGACCGTATTGACCGGTTGACCCAGCCGGACGGTTGGCTGTCGCTCATCGGCATGCACTGGCTGCCTAAAAACGGCATTACCCGGGTCGGTTCCGGTGAGGCCAACGGTACGCGTATCGGGGTTGGCCCCTCGAAAATTGGCATGATTACGGTTGGCGCAGGTAATGAAGTCTGGTTACAGCCTGAAGACGGAGTGGCATTGACCATCGACGGCCAGCCGGTTACCGGCAAAACCCGTCTTATTGCAGATAGCCAAGGCAAGGCCTCCGTGGTCGGTTTCGACAACGGCAATGCCAGCTTTATCGTGATCGAGCGCGGCGGCAGAATGGCCTTGCGTGTTCGTGATGCCAATGCACCAACACGCAAAGGATTCACCGGGATAGATTATTTTCCGCTCGATCGGAAATTCCGTTTCGAGGCCAATTTCGTTCCGCATGAAGCCGGGCGCACCATTGAAATCGTCAATATTTTGGGAATGGTGGAGCCGATGATGAACCCCGGCACGGTAACCTTCATGCATGAAGGCAAACCGGTAACGCTGGAAGCCATCGATGAAGGTGATCACCGCCTGTTCCTGGTGTTCGCTGATCGCACTTCCGGCAAAGAGACCTACGCCGCCGCGCGTTTCATGTATGCCGCATACCCAGGACCCGATGGCAAGACCATCGTCGACTTCAACGAAGCCTACAATCCGCCGTGTGCCTTTACGCCTTATTCCACATGCCCCATGCCGCCGCCCGGAAATCGGATGGATTTCGCGGTGACTGCCGGTGAGAAGAAGCCCCGGAAACTCTAATGCGCAAGCTATTAACCATGGTGCTATGCGGTCTGCTAATCAGTGCCTGCGCAGTGGCCAATAATGGGTACAGCACGCCGGCTTTGTGGAAGGTTAGCGATGCCGACAATTCGGTGTATCTCTTGGGCTCGTTCCATGCCCTGCAGAAATCCGATTATCCGTTATCGCCGGCAGTGAATGCCGCATTTTCTGATGCGGAAGTGCTGATGTTCGAAATCAGCCCCGAAGAAATGCTGTCGCCGGAATTGGGGCTTTCCATGCAAAAGGCCGCACGTATTCCGGGTGGGAAGGCGCTTTCCGATATTATTCCGCAAGCGCAGTGGCTGCAAGTACAGGCATGGCTAAAGGCCAATCCGAACATTTCGGCGCCATTAATCGCCCAATCTAAACCCTGGTTTGTGGCGTTGGTCATCTCACAAATTGAAATGCAGAAACTGGGATTTACCGGAGAGCAGGGTTTGGATCGGTATTTTATGACCGAAGCCGATAAAAATGGAAAACCCACGCGGGGCTTAGAAGCCGCGGCATCGCAAGTGCAATTATTTGATGGCATGCCGGATGAAGTGCAGCGGCAATTTCTTGCAGAAAGCCTCAAACCCGTCTCTGAAATGACCTCCGAGTTGACCGCAATGCACACGGCTTGGCGAAAAGGCGATGCGGCCACGCTCGAAAAACTCACGGTTAAGCAAATGCGCCGCGACTACCCGTCGTTGTACCGTTCAATCAACGTCGACCGAAATCGGGCATGGATTCCGCAAATCCGGCAATTTTTGGACCATGAACGCAGTGATGATGCGTTGGTGGTGGTCGGTTCGCTGCACCTGCTGGGCAGCGATGGTCTGGTACAGGGGTTGAAAGCGCAAGGCCTGCGTGTGGAGCGCTTGAACTGATCTACGGCAGCTGCACGATGTCGATGCAATCGACCGGGCACGGCGGGATGCACAGATTACAGCCGGTGCATTCATCCATCAATACCGTATGCATGTGTTTTGAAGCACCGATAATGGCATCTACAGGGCATGCCTGGATGCATTTGGTGCATCCTATGCATTCAGCCTCACGGATAAAAACAACGCTGGCCGGCTGCGTTTGACCATGTGCGGGGTTTAGCGCTATGGGTTCTCTATCAAGCAGCAATGCCAAGGCACGTATGCCCTGCTTGCCACCGGGCGGGCATTGGTTGATATCGGCATCGCCCGCGGCTATGGCTTCGGCATAAGGGCGGCATCCGGCATAACCGCAGAGGCCGCATTGGGTCTGCGGCAACAGCGCATCGATAGCGTCGGCTGAGGCCAGAAATGCAGACAACGCTTATTTCACCGGATCACCCGGCTGTGCGCCGGGGTCGGTATCCAGCAGAAACAATCCGTCATCGCCGCCGGCCGAAAGAATCATGCCTTCGGAAATACCGAAACGCATTTTGCGTGGCGCCAGATTGGCGATAAAGACCACATTTCTGCCTAAAAGCTGCTCGGGATTGGCATAGCTGGCTTTAATCCCTGAGAAAATCTGACGTTGTCCGAGTTCTCCGGCATCCAGCAAAAAGCGCAACAGCTTGTCCGAGCCCTCGACTTCTGAACATTCCAGCACCTTGCCTACGCGCAGGTCGAGCTTGGCAAAATCCTCAATGCCGATGATGCCGGGGGCTTGCGGGGCGGA
>JAHEBG010000097.1 GCA_024642445.1 Gammaproteobacteria bacterium
AGGGCTCGCCAAATGGCTGCGCTCGATATCGATTATCTGGCCTTTGGCGCGGTGTTTGCCTCAAGCACCAAACCGGATGCCGTTCGCGCCGATCTTTCCCTGTTTGCCGATGCGCACGCGCTTGGCAAAGCAACCGTCGCCATTGGCGGTATTCGCCCGGATAACTGCGCGCTTGTGCAGGCTGCTGGCGCTGATTTCATCGCTGTCATTGGCGGTATTTTCGATGACGAAAACCCTACACGCGCCCTGCGCGCCTACCAATCCGCATTTACTAAAGGCTAAACCATGACCCAGCAAACCAGTCACACCTTGTTTCAAGACGCGTTAACCCTGATGCCCGGCGGCGTGAATTCGCCAGTACGGGCATTCAAATCGGTGGGCGGCGAGCCGTTTTTCGCACAATCGGCACAAGGCGCATACCTGACTGATGTAGAAGGTAACCGCTACATCGACTACATAGGCTCGTGGGGGCCTATGATTGCCGGCCATGCCCACCCGGATGTGCTTGCCGCCGTTAATGCTACGGTCCAAAATGGCCTAAGCTTCGGCGTACCTAACGCGCTGGAAGTCACCATGGCACAGACCATCACACGTCTGGTGCCCAGCTGCGAAATGGTGCGCATGGTCAATTCCGGCACCGAAGCCACGCTGTCGGCGATCCGTTTGGCGCGCGGCGCGACCGGCCGAAACCGCATTGTGAAGTTTGAAGGTTGCTACCACGGGCACGGCGATTCGTTTTTGGTTAAAGCAGGCTCCGGCATGCTCACGCTGGGTGTGCCGAACTCGCCGGGTGTACCGAAGACTTTGGCCGACCTGACTCTAACCCTGACCTATAACGACTTTGAAGCGGCTACGGCGCTCTTCGCAGATCTCGGCCATGACATTGCCGGCGTTATCGTGGAACCGATTGTAGGCAATGCCAACTGCATCCTGCCGGCGGAAGGCTATCTTCAGCACCTGCGTGATTTATGCACGCAATACGGCAGCGTGCTGATTTTTGACGAAGTCATGACCGGGTTCCGAGTTGCTTTGGGTGGCGCACAGCAGCTGTACGGCATTACACCGGATTTAACGACCTTCGGAAAAATCATCGGCGGCGGCATGCCGGTGGGTGCTTACGGCGGACGACGCGACCTGATGCAACAGATTGCGCCCAGTGGCCCGATTTACCAAGCCGGCACCCTCAGCGGTAACCCGGTAGCCATGGCGGCCGGTTTGGCCACCTTGGAACTGATTCAAGCCCCGGGCTTTTATCCACAACTGCATGCGCAAACCGACACCCTACGCCGCGGCTTGCAGGCAGCAGCGGATGAAGCCGGAATCGCTTTCACTACTACCGGGCTCTGCGCCATGTTTGGCCTGTACTTCTGCGAAGGCCCGATTAATGGCTATGCCGATGCCATGCGTTCCGACAGCAGCCAGTTCAATCGCTTCTTCCATGGCATGTTGAAGCGGGGCGTGTACTTTGCACCGTCGGCGTTCGAGGCCGCATTTCTGTCTTCGGCGCATGGTGATGCCGAAATTGAATTGACACTGCAAGCCGCCCGCGAGACCTTTGCCGAGATGGCCTAAGCGTGCCACTGCCAAAACTGTTGTTGCTAGATCTTGACGATGTCTTGGTGGATTACAGCCAGGAACGCCGTTGCCAAGCACTGGCGGAAATAGCAGGCGTCAGCCCGGAAGTCATCCATCGTGCGGTGTTCAAGAGCGGTTTGGAAAGGCGGTCGGATGCCGGTGAATTCAGCCTGGATGATTACATGAACTTGCTCCGCAGCGAATGGGGCCTGGACATTCTGGGTGAGGATTTCATCAAAGCCCGACGCTTTGCCACGCGGGTGAGGCCTGACATGCTAAAGCTCTGTGAAGCACTGAAAAACCAAGTACACCTGGGCATTTTCACCAACAACGGGCATTGGCTGCATCAGCATGCCGAGCGCATTGTGCCGGATCTGATGCCCTTGTTCGGCACCCGCTGGGTTTGCTCTGGCAGTATTGGCCTATGCAAGCCGGATCCGATGGCATTCGCGGCCTGTCTGGAAAGGCTGGGCTTTTCGGCCGCCTCGGCCTTGTTTGTAGATGATAAAGTGAGCAACACTGAAGGCGCGATTAGCATTGGCATGCCATCGTTTGTCTACGAATCCACCGCACAATGTATCGATCAACTCCGCCAACGCGGATTCAACACCGGAGACTTCCATGCGCCTTGAAACCCTTGCCGTCCATGCCGGTGCCGAAGCCGATACCGAAACCGGTGCTGTGGCCAGCCCGTTGCATTTAAGCACGACATTCAAACACGGCCCGGCGGCAGAACGGGTGGCCGGCTATGAGTACCAGCGAGAATCAAACCCGACCCAAGACCGCCTGGAGCAATGCCTGGCCGCGATGGAAGGCGGCGAGCGTGCATTGGTCTATGCCTCCGGCATGGCAGCCATGCAGGGTTATATTGATTGCCTGCCGAACGGCGCGCACCTGCTGATTCCCAACGATTGCTACAGTGGCCTGCGCACCCTGTGCCGTGAGTTCCTGCCGGCCAGAGGCATTCGGGCCAGCGCGGTTGATATGGCGGATCTGGATGCCGTGCGGGCCGCGCTTGAGCCGGATACGGCATTGCTATGGGCTGAAACACCCTCGAATCCGTTGCTGGCGGTAGCCGATATTGCCGCCCTTGCCGAGATTGCCCATGCCCATGGTGCAAAACTGGTCTGCGACAACACCTTCGCCACACCGGTTCTGCAGCAACCGCTGAAATTGGGTGCCGATGCGGTAATGCACTCCACCACCAAATATTTTGGCGGGCACAGCGATGTGATGGGTGGCGCGCTGGTGTTCGCTGCTGCGGATGAACGCTATGAGGCTGCGTTTCACCGCCGGCATATTACCGGCAATATCGCTTCGCCGTTCAACAGCTGGCTGATATTGCGGGGCGCACGCTCGTTGCCGGCGCGAATGGCATGGCATTGCCGAAATGCCCAAGCCATTGCCGAATATTTGGCTGCACAGCCGGGCATAGCAGCCGTGAACTACCCCGGGCTGCCCACACACGCCGGGCATGCCGTTGCCAAAAAGCAAATGCGTGATTTCGGCGGCATGCTGTCTATCCAGTTCAGCGGCGGCCAGGAAGCGGCGCTGCGCTTTGCCGCCAAAGTAAAGATCTTCACCAATGCCACCTCTCTGGGCGGCGTTGAATCCCTGATTGAACACCGCGCCTCAACCGAAGGCCCGAACCCGGTTTCACCGCCCAACCTGATACGCATGTCGGTAGGGCTCGAGCACATCGACGATTTACTAGCAGACCTCCAAAACGCATTGGACGCATCTTAACTATGATGGATCGTCACGGCCTATCCAAACAAACTACGCCCACCTGGGAGGCCGAACTGTTGATATCCGGCGCTTCGGTATTCGCCTTGCTGCAGATGCCTGCGTGGCTTGATATTCAATTTTTACTGATGCAAATCCGTATTCACGATACCTATCTGATCGCAATAGGACTTCCACTGTTTCTGTATTTAAAAATAGCAGTGATGTGCCTGGCTGCTACATTTTTAGTGCACTTGTGCCTTCGTGCCTACTGGGTAGGGCTGATAGGTTTAGATTCCGTCATACCCGGCGGCCCCTCACTTGACGAGCACTTAAAGCAAGGCCCGCATTACAAAGCGCATTTGGCGAAATACCGCATTACCGATACCAAAGCCGCCATTGAGCGCACCGACAATCGCGCCACCTTGCTGTTTGCATTTGGCGTGGGCATGGCGGCCATGATGATAATACCCGCGCTACTGGTGTGTGCCACAGGCGCAGCTGCCTTGTTACTGAAATCATTCATGGGTTCAAAATTGGCCTTAATTACTGCGCTGGCTGTCATTGCCATCCCCATTCTCTTGGCAAGCACTGCCCCTAGCCTGATTGACAAGTATTATGGCGAACGCTTCGCGGTAAATTCCCGTGCTGCGCGCTTTTTGGAAAAATCCTACGGCATGCTGCGAAGCATCGGCATGGACGGTTCGTCCAATTTGCCGGCGCTATACATGTATGGATGGGCGCGAAATTTTCGCAGCGCGCTCCTTTTGTTTGCCGGATTGGGAATGGTAATGGGCACGATTGCAATGTCCAATGCGCCACGCTTCATCCCGATTAGCACGCAAGAAAAAGTCGTGGCAGCTCTGGAGGATGCCGACTATGCCGACACCCGAGGCGATGATTTGCGTTTTGCACAACGCGCGTATATTCAAAGCGCCGAAATCACCGAAAACTGGCTGGACGTTCGCGTTCCCATTCCCTTCAAACAGCCCAAGAACACATTAATCGAATGCCAGAAAAATACCGCCGAGCGTATTCGTGCCTGCTTGCAAACCCACATAAAATTGTTTTTGGATGGCAACCCAATGCCCGTTTCCTGGAAGCAACAAAGCGCTACCGAAATGCAGCTGCCGACATTACGTGCCATTATTGATTTACAGCAGATTGGCGAAGGACCGCATACGCTAACCATTGACTACCTGCCTAACATCAAGACCCCCAACAAGGCCGCGCAAGAGCGCATTGCATTCTGGAAACTTTCCAAATGAGCACATTCTTCATGCCAAAACTGGAACCACGTCGCGACGGCACTTGGCGCGAACGTTGGTTCAAAATCATTTTTAAACACGACACAAAAGCCGGCTGGCGCTTCGATATTATTTTGTTAGCCGTTATTTTGCTGAGCGTTTTTGTTGCCATCATCGACAGCGTACAATCCATTCAAAGCGAATATGCCGTGTTTTTTTATGCTTTGGAATGGCTGTTTACCACGGCATTTTTAATAGAGTACATTGCGCGAATAATGGTTCTCGACAAACCTTCCCGATACACCTTGAGTGCATTGGGTGTGATTGATCTGTTATCTATTTTGCCGGTATTTGTTTCGCTACTGTTTCCGGGCACCCAATACCTGCAAGTGGTTCGATTGTTAAGGGTATTGCGTGTTTTCCGTCTGCTAAAACTGTATTCGTTCATGCACGAAGCGAATGTCATTGTGGAGTCGCTGACACGCAGCAGTAAGAAAATTTTGGTGTTTATGTTCAGCGTCATGATTGTTGTGACCATATTCGGCTCACTGATGTATGTGATTGAAGGCCCGGAACACGGATACACCTCCATTCCCACCGGCATGTATTGGGCGGTAGTTACCATGTCAACCGTGGGTTATGGCGATGTCACGCCACAAACTCCGATTGGACAAATCATTGCTTCCATATTAATGCTCATCGGCTACAGCGTGATTGCGGTACCCACCGGAATCTATGCCGCGGAAATGGTGCAAACCATGAAGAATTATCTGGACAAACGCCAGTGCGCTAAATGCCGACTCACCGGGCATTTGAAAGATGCCCACTACTGCCGCCGTTGCGGCGAAAAATTCGAATAATCACCAATGCCCTGTATTGGGCATGGAAAGCCACGGCTCGCAAACGGGCAACGCCGTTCCTTTCTGCAGCAGCTCAATCGAAATGCCATCCGGTGAGCGCACGAATGCCATGCGGCCATCCCGTGGCGGCCGGTTGATGATGACGCCGGCGGCTTGCAGACGATTGCAGGCG